>JAEWUR010000083.1 GCA_023397045.1 Planctomycetota bacterium | reverse complement strand
GGGTGAGGGAGGATCGATCGGCTCCCATCGGCATGACCGTCCGCAACGTTTCGGCTCGCGGAAAGTGTCACGTTGAGAGCATCGAACAACCCATCGAGCCCGATCTGGTTTTCCCGCTGTTGCGATGGGGCGACGTGCGGCGATGGTCGGCCGTGCCGCGCGGACATATTCTTTTGTGCCAGGATCCCGAGACGCGGTCGGGCATCGCCGAGCCGACGATACGAGAACGGTATCCATGCACGTTGGCCTATCTCGAACGGTTCCGCGAATTGTTGACCGCTCGGGCGGCCTATCGCCGGTATCAGCAGCGCCGGCCTTTTTATTCGATGTACAACGTCGGGCCGTACACCGTCGCGCCGATCAAGGTGGTTTGGCGTCGCATGGATCGGCAGATCAACGCGGCCGTGGTCGAGTCGGTCGACGATCCGTGGATTGGAGTTCGGCCGATCGTGCCGCAGGAGACGTGCGTGTTGATCGCGTGCGAGACTTCGGACGAGGCGCATTACATCTGTGCAGTGCTCAACAGCGAGATCGCCGGGCGATTGATTTCTTCGTGCAGCGTGTGCGGTGGCAAGGGTTTCGGCACGCCCGGCGTGTTGGAATATATTCCGCTGCGGCGATATCAGCCGGACGATCATCGGCACCGGCAGTTGGCCGCGCTGAGTCGTTCGGCGCATGCGGGCGATGGGGTTGCGGCCCAACGAGAGATTGACGCGATGGTTGAAGGGCTTTGGAAAGAAGATACGTCAGCAAGAATTGGTGGGGCTCGCTTCGCTCGACCCACCCTACATTTCTAGTCGATCATGGGTTGATGAGTTCGGGTGCCATGCCCACGCTTGCCGTGGACATGTGAATCGCCAAAAAATCGCCACGCCATGCCCACGACAAGCGTGGGCACGGCACCCATCACGGCACGACTGACGAAGCACGAACCCTCTCCGGGCACCGACCGCAGGTTGGTCGGGAGAGGGGACTTTCTACCACACGCGGTTGTTGTAGAGGTTGCGGGTGTTTTGATTGGGGACCGGCGGCGCGGGCGTGGTCGGGGGCATCGGCGCTGCGGGCGTCGGGTTCGATTGAATCGCCGGCTGTTCGGTGCAGGAGTCGCCGTAATAGTAGTTGGAATTCCCGATGCACGGCGCGCCGGGTCGCAAGGGCACGTGATGCTTCACGGTGTTGGTGCCAGCCCGAGCCCAGCAGGCCTCGACCTTCGCGCGATGCTCACAATAGCCCGCCCAAGCGTTGTCGCAGCAGCGTCGGTGTTCCGGGCAGCAGCCGGGCGCTAGGGTGTAGCCGGCCGGCGAGGCGCAGGCTTCGGACTCCCAGGGACTGACGACGGTTCCTTGGCCGCAGCCGAGGCAGGCGGCCTGGGACGTGGCTGTAAAACCGGCCAATGCGAACATTGCGACGCAACACGCCAACAACCCGGACCAGCGCATGGCAATCCTCCCTTGGTTATCCTATGTTGACTTTCTTCGGCGTGCGGATAGCCTGGATACCAGCAAAAGTGGCCTGTTCGGCGATCGACTTTTTCGCCTTGAGAAGATAGGCATTACGCGGCGAGTTTACAGGCGGATTCTTGCCGCATTTCAGCCGGAGCACTATAATTCGAGCCTCTTCGTCCGTGTCTGTTTTTCACCCAAAAATACCGGAGGATTATCATGGGAATGCTGAAGGAGTTTCGCGATTTTGCAGTCAAAGGCAACGCGGTCGACATGGCCGTGGGAATCATCATCGGCGGGGCGTTCGGGAAGATCGTTTCGTCGCTGGTCAACGACATCATCATGCCGCCGATCGGGATGTTGTTGGGCAAGACGGATTTCTCGAAGCTCGTCATCGCGCTCAACGACAAGACGTCGATCAAGTACGGCGCATTTGTCAACAACGTTCTCGATTTCGTGATCGTGGCGTTTTGCATTTTTCTGGTCGTGCGGCAGATGAATCGGCTGTTGCCAAAGCCGACCGTCGCACCGACGACGAAGACCTGCCCGGAATGCCTGTCGTCGATTCCGATCAAGGCGGTGCGATGCGCCCATTGCACGTCGAAGCTGGACGGATAGCCGGCGGCGGGGCGATCGTGCGGGTTGTGCGGGTTTTTTCGCCGTTTTGACGACGTCACGCAATCGAGCCGTAAGGTACGGTGTTGTAGGAGGTTGCCATGACAGACACAGACAATACGGCGCCCGAGGCGGACGCGTCGGACGAGGTGTGTTCGGCCGCCGAGGCCTTGAAGCGGGCGAAGGAAGAGTTCGAGAAGGCGCAGGCCTGTTACGACCGAGTTCGCCAAGAAGCTGTCGACCGCATTCGCGCGGTGCGCGAGACGAGCGTAGGCGACGTGCTCGACGGTACGTTGAACACCGTGCGAAAGCATCCCGGGCCGGGTTTGGTGGTCGCGGCGATTTTGGGATTTTTGCTTGGGCGGATGTTTCGACGGTAGTCCGCGATTCGGCACTGCTGGACAAGCCGGCAGCGGCAGGCACACGATTCGACGACATCGTCGGACAAGAGGATGATTTTGTTGGTGTGCAGACCGCCCTCACCCCTTGCCCCTCTCCCAAAGGGAGAGGGGAGTTTTGGAACAGGACGCCCTCACCCCTTGCCCCTCTCCCGGAAGGAGAGGGGAGTTTTGGAACAGGACGCCCTCACCCCCTGCCCCTCTCCCAAAGGG
>JAEWUR010000081.1 GCA_023397045.1 Planctomycetota bacterium | reverse complement strand
GGTCAAGGGAGATGCCTCTTGCGGGAGACGGGCAAATCCGCCATGCTGGATGCAGAATGGTCGCAGTGACATGCGGCCGGTTGCCATCCTGAATGCCCACACCGAGGGGATCATGCGGACGCTTGCCCTGGAAACGACCGAAACGATCGGCAGCGTGGCCGCGATGCTCGATGGCAACCTGTTGGCTGAATTGAAGTTAGCGTCCTCGCAGCGCAGCGCCCAATCGACGGCCCCGGCCATTCGAGACCTGCTCCAACAAGTGGATTGGACGTCCGACGACGTCGATCTGGTCGCCGTCTCCGTTGGGCCGGGGTCGTTTACCGGCCTGAGGGTGGGAGTCACGACCGCGAAACTGTTCGCCTATGCCGTGCGTGCCGAGATCCTTGGCGTCAACACGCTCGAGGCCATCGCGGCCGCCGCACCGGAGGACGTCGTCGAACTGTCGGCGGTGATCAACGCGCAGCGTGGCCAATGGGCCGAGCGGCAATTCGCTCGAAGGGCGGACGGTTGGTTTGAGCCGGTTGGCGAGGAACGATTGGTCGACGTCGAGGTGTGGGGAAGAGAGTTGCCGCCGGGCATGGCCGTGACTGGACCGGCGCTCACCAAAAATGCTGTGACGTTGCCGCCCGGTGTGCGAGTTCTCGACCCAACATGTTGGCCTGCTCGAGCGGCGATGGTCGCCCGATTGGCCGAGCGCGACTATGCCGCGGGGCGTCGCGACGATATTTGGCAGCTTGTGCCCCACTATTGCCGCCGAAGCGCCGCCGAAGAGAAGATCGGAATGCGCTAGTGGTCTGTCCAGTTCAAGTTTACGAATGGACCGAACATCGTAACCCGAAGCGTAAGCGAGGCTGTCCCTCGCTAACGCTTCGGGTTACGATTCTGTCGCGCCGGACCTCCATTAGTAACGATGATCTGGACAGACCACTAAACCGCATGCGGTTTTTACAGCTCGGCGTATCAGAATTCCGCCTGCCCCATGCCGGTTGGCAACATTCCGGGGTCTAGCGCCGGCGTCAACGCGGACGGCGACGTCAGCGTGGTCTTGTTGATGACCTGCGATTGCGGGGTGATTCTCTTCGAGACGCGCTGCCCTTGGAGCAGTTCGTCGATGGCGTGGATTGCCTCGGCCGTGCCGGTGGGGTTCGTGAAGGACGCCGCAAGAATTCCGTCGGCGACATCCTCGACGCCGTCGCCCGAGGGACCGCCGACTCCGAGAAACAGCACGCCTTCGGCGCGATTGGCGGCCTTAGCGGTTTCATAGGCGGACTTGGCGGCCGCGTTGTCGTAGGCGAACACGACGTCGATCGAGTCGACGTCGGCCATGGCCTCGGTCATCAACTTGGCGGCGTCGACCTTCGGCGGGTCGACGTAGCCGTCGAATACGAAACGGTAGCCCGGGTCGCGCAGCGCCGCGCGGAACGCCTTGTGCAACTCACCGGCCCAGACCGAATCGACGGGTCCGCGGATTTCGACGATGATTCCTTTGCCGTCGAGTTTTTTAGCGATCCAATGGCCGGCCGTTTCGCCGATTTGCCGCGGATCGCCGGCGATGTGGCTCGAATAATCGTTGCCGACGATCGCCCGATCGATCACAACGACGGGGATCTCGGCCTGGTAGATCGCGGCGATCGGATCGACCAGCGATTGAGCGTCGACGGGATCGACGATCACGGCTTCGACGCCTTCCTTGGCGAGTTGTTGGATCTGGTCCTTTTGTTTTGCGGCATCGTTTTCAGCATCGAGGATTTTGAGTTGCCAATTCGATTTTTTGGCGGCCGCCGATTCAAACTCCGCCTTGATTTGCTTCTGCCGCGGCTCGTCGAGGTTGGCAAGGCAAACGCCAACGATGGAGCGTTTCGGCTTCGTTTCGGCTGGAGCCGGCGCGGGCGCCGGTCGGCCGCAACCGAGAATGGCGAAAAGACATATCCCCGACAGGATCCGAAGACTTCCGCTCTTCATGGCATGGACCTCGCTGTGAGATGGTCGGACAGGGCTTTGTCGAAACACGCAGGCATCAGGCCGCGACCGCGGATCGGAGAGCAAGGCTCCGATTTCCGGGTGCGGCTTCCGATTCGCCGTTTCTCTGTCCGTCTCGCAACGGTTCGCTACATCGACTCTTCGCCTTGCGAACCGGCTTCGATCATTTGGTCCGGTTTCCGTTCCCATTTCATGCCGGCCGATGTCTCGATTTCTTTCAGCCACGCTTCGTAAATGGCGTGCTTGTCGGTCATGGCGGCTGGGGCGTATTTGCTGAAGTCATCCACCTCGAATTGATCCCAAAGCACCTTGTACGTAGGCGTGTACTCGTCGAGTTGGACCAGGTAGGCGATCGTCTTCGGCGCGTTCATCGCGACGCCGATATGACCGGGTTCCAGCCCAAAGACGACGCGCATGAAATCGTCGCCGGGGAATTCCACGCCCGTCACGTCGCTGATTCGCGCGGCCTGCGGCGCCGAGCCGAGCGGGACGTTGCCGAAGGTGATCCAACTGAACGGCGGCGGCACGATCAATTCCATGCCGGGGTGAGCGGCCACGACATCGTTCAATGACGTGCGGTTCTTCGTCGCCTCGTTGGCAATCGACTCGGCGTCCTTGCTGGCCAAGCTCCGAGCCTTCATCATCTTCCAGGATCGGAGCACCTGCTCACGCACGCCGGGGTCGTCGAACGACGGCACGCGGTCCTTCGCTTCTTCCGTTTTCCAGAACAGGTAGAAATTGCCCAGCATGTCGATCGACGTTTCCGGGCGGAATTTCGCCAAACCTTGGTAGGCGAACATGTAGACGGGCACACGTGCGCCGGCGAGCGAATCGCCGATCGGCGTCATCCGGCACTGCCACGCCGCGACCAGATCCGACCGTCCCGTCGTCAGCCCGGCCTCGGTGGCGAGCTTCTCGAAGTCGAGCGGAGCAGGCGGCTGCGGAGGGGTCTTCTGGTCGTCTTCCTTCTTGCCCTTCGCCTGGATCACGGCCATTTCGTATTTGCTCCACTCGCCGCGATATCCGTCCATCTTTTCGCGCAAATCGTTGACGATCGTCATCAGCTTCTCTTGCGCGATCTCACGGCGAATGCGTTCTTTCGTAACTTCCGCCATGCCTTGCTGCGGTTCGGCCGGCTTTTCGGCGTTGTCCTGCGCCGCAGGAGTTGCCGGCGCGGCTTCGGCGGGTTTTTCTTCCGCGGCGGGTGCGGCTGGATCTGCCTCGGCAGGCTTTTCTTGTTCGGCGGGCGCTGCCGGCGCGACTTCGGCGGGCTTTTCTTGTTCGGCGGGCGCTGCCGGCGCGACTTCGGCGGGCTTTTCTTGTTCGGCGGGCGCTGCCGGCG
>JAEWUR010000727.1 GCA_023397045.1 Planctomycetota bacterium | reverse complement strand
CATCGCGGTCTTTTTCTGTTTCTGGCCTTCCTGATGTTCCTGATGGAAGGAGGCCAGGAACTCGGCCATCCGTTGCGCTTCGGCCGTGTCTAGTCCTTCCTTAATTAGCAGGTACTCGACGGCGCGGGCCGTCTGACCCTCGCACGTCGCCTTGGCGGCGATCGTGACATGGTCGGCCGGTTTCGCGGAATGGTTCTTTTTCGCGGCGCCCGTCCGACGCACCGCCTTCGGCTTCTTTTTGGCGACGGGTGGCGTTTCCGGTTCGAGACTCGGGAAATCGTTCAGTCCCGGGAACTCGACCGGAAGATCGATGGGAACAAAGTCGGCCGTGGGCGATGGTTCCGGTTCAGGGACCGGTGGAAGAATCGACGCCGGCGGTGGCACGGGACTTTTCGGTTCCGGAACCTCGCTTTTGTCGACCGGACGAGCCGTGGGACGCGCCGACGGCGGCGTGGTAGGAGCCTTTGGCACCGGCGGCGCGACCGGATTGGGCTTCGCCGGTTGTTCTGGTTCAGGCGGTGCCTTCGGCGGCGGGGGTAGCGGTTCCGGCTCATGTTGCTCCGACGGGGCCGCCTGAGGAGCCGCTGGCGGTGATTTGGGGGCCGGATTGGACGGCGGTTCGACCTTGGCGGCCGGCGAGGCCTCGGCCGGGGTGTCGTGCGGAGCCGAACCCTTCGATTTCTTCAATTTCGGCATCCGGAAGATTGTGCGGCACTCGGGACACTTTTCGAGCTTGCCGGCAAGAGTATTTGGGCGGCGAATCAGTTCACCGCAATTCGGGCATCGTACGTTAATCGACATGATTCCTCATCCGGACGCCCGATTGTAAGATGCGGAAACCTGCGGGGCAGACCGTCGCCTTGCCTCCCGCAGCACTCCTGCGCGATGAAAATGGCTACGAAAAATGAAACTACTATAATGTTTATAGCTTGCAACTAGGGAAAAAGAAAGCGAAGCCAGGTGCCGGCGACCCGCTAAATCGGGTGGTGTTTTGGCGGGCGATCGGGTTTGGCGGGAGGCGACATTTGACCGTTCGTGGCGGTACGCCGAGTGGTACGCCCGGACTTGACCGCGCGAGACGGGAGAGCTATGTTTCGCGTTCCCCAGATGGCCTCGACCGGTTCAGGTGGGCCTGGATAAGCAAGTTTGCGGTGAAGCGAGATACCCCGACGTGGCCAAACCAAAACGAACACCCGGTGGCGATGTTTTTCGCGTTCTCCCGCGGCAGGTCGACCAGACGATCGCGGCCGCGATGCGGGAGTGGTTGCCTGGCAAGTCGTGGTCCGACGTCCGACGGTTGCTGAAGGCGCGTCGCGTCACGGTCAACGGAAATCTGTGCGTCGAGCCCGACTACCGGCTGCGATTGGTCGACGTCGTGAAGCTGATGCCCCATCCGTTGGCCGCTCCGGCGCGTGAAGAGGATGTTCGGATACGGTATCTTGACCGGCATATCGCGGTGGTGGAAAAGCCGGCGGGCATGACGTCGACTCGCCATGCCGACGACCGCCGGTTGGCTCCGCGCCAACGGCAGCATCAAGCGACCCTGGACGAGTTGTTGCCGCGGTTGATCGCCAAGCGCGAGGGACGTCGGGGCAAATGCGTGGTTCGGCCGGTACATCGTTTGGATCGCGATACGAGCGGCCTGATGGTGTTTGCGCGATCGATCGAGGCCGAACGGAACCTGGGACAGCAGTTTCGCGTGCATAGCGTTGGACGCACGTATCTCGCGGTTGTCGAGGGTGATGTGCCCGAGACGACCTTCACCAGCCGGCTGGTTCGCGATCGTGGGGATGGACGGCGAGGCAGCACGACGCTGCCCGACGTCGGCAAAACGGCGATTACGCATGTCCGTCCGATCGAGCGGCTTGGCGCCTATACGCTGATCGAATGCCGTCTGGAAACCGGCCGCACACACCAAATACGGATCCATCTGGCCGAAAACGGTTTTCCGCTGTGCGGCGACAAGGTGTATCGGCAACCGTTGTTTCGCACGAAATTGCCCGACCGAAGCGGAGCGCCCCGATTGGCGTTATGCGCCGTCGAGTTGGGATTCATCCATCCCGTCACTGGCGAGGCGATGCATTTCGAGATGCCGTTGTCGCGCGATTTGAAGACGTTTGTTGATCGTCTACGTGCCAGAAAGAAAGATTGTTCGACGGATTGACGCGAAACGGTGGTTGTTGGGCCTGGCGAGATGCGGGGCCTGCGTCGAGGAATCGTCGTCTTTTTTGTTCGTTTTGGTGGTTTGGATAGGCTTTTCTGCACAATCGGCATCGGCCCCGGGTCCTTTGGAACCCGCACAAGCGGATTGCTCCCTACAACCGGAGAAAGTCTCTAAAGTCTTACCCCGGTTGGGATCGAAGTAAAAGAACGGAAACCTTGTTCCGCAATGAGATTGGTACGCTGATCTCGCGGGGCGAGGGGACTGACAGGGGGGGAACCTGCCACAGAGGCTCATGGCCTCGACCGTCCGCCGCTATGTTTCTTGGCGGAACGGGTTGCCCGATCCCAATCCCTGCCTGGTGACGGTTCGCCATAGGTGTGTATTAGGAGTCGGAGAGAATCGAATTAGATAGGCTGGAACTAAGCTTCTCTATTTTACGGATTTTCTCTGGTTTCCGAATGCCCTGATTACCGATGTAATTAGTACGGCGCGGGTCAGAGGGAGCTGAACCACAGCCAGCGAAGAAAAGAGGGATTTTATACGGGGTGCGGTTGGAAGCGAAGCAAGTCGTCCCGGAGAGGAATGGTTTGCGGTGATTTCGGCCGTGCAGCGTGTAAGGAGGTCCCGACCCAGTTAGCTACGGATGGTTCGTTGTTTCGCGAGAAGCAACGGAATGAGGGAGCGCGAAAAGGAGTTCATCCGTGGTTTAGGGGCCGACAGCACTCGGCGGACATTTGTCAGTCGAGATTCAACCCAAACCAATGTGAATTGTATAAATCGGAGAGCCTGCGATGAAGGTCTTCACAACTGGTCAGGTCGCCAAAATTTGTAAGGTGGCCCCCCGCACCGTTAGTAAATGGTTTGACTCGGGCCGGCTCAAGGGCTACCGGATCCCCGGATCGCAAGACCGCCGCATTCCTCGGGAATACTTGATTAAGTTCCTGAAGGAGCACGGGATGCCTCTGGGCGATTTGGAAGACGAAGCCATGGCCAAGGTCCTGATCGTCGCGCAAGATCAGGTTCTGATCGAGAACCTGAAGCGCGAACTACCCTTGGAACGCTCGTTCAAGACCGGCGTGGCCGCCAGCGGTTTTGACGCCGGCATTCAAGCCGAGAGCTTCCATCCGGACTGTATTATCGTCGATTTCTCGATCGGTCGCACCGAAGCGCTTCAGATCTGCCAGAACTTGCGTCGTAACAGCGAGTTCTCGGAAGTGATTCTGATTGCCTTGCTGCCGGACGACGGCAGCTCGCTGAGCTTCGATCGTTCGAGCATCAACGAGACGTTCAAGAAGCCGTTCGACGCCGCGTTGCTTGCCGAGCGTATGCGGACATTGATCGGTGCGAAGAAAGAGCTTGTTTGAGGTTGAAGCGTTTCTCCCGCAAACGCGGCTGACCTCAGGCCTCCATCGATCGCCGATTTGATCAACCCGTCGCGGACTGACCCCCGCGACGGTTTTTTGTTTCTTGGGTGGTTTGGACGCGAGGGAAGTGTTTTTTTTGGGGCGAAACGAGTTTTTGGTGAACACGAAGCCGGGCGGTATTCTTGGCGAAATGCCGAGGCGAATTTCGGGGGAGAATTAACGTCAATCATGGATCTGTTTTGATTCCTCGGAACTAGTGGCCTGTCCAATTCAAGTTCACGAATGGAGGGAACATCGTAACCCGAAGCGTAAGCGAGGGACAGCCTCGCTTACGCTTCGGGTTACGATTCTGCCGCACCGAACCTCCATTAGTAACCATGATCCGGGCAAACCAATAGCCGCATCCCGTCCCGTTTTGTCGGAGAAAGTGCAACGATGAAAGCCTATGTTCTTGGAGACAGCATCTCTCTCGCTTACGGACCGTATTTGGAGCAATATCTCCAAGGCGTGATGGAGTATGCTCGAAAAGAAGGCGACGAAGAAGCACATTTGAATCTGGACGATCCGCAAGGGGCCAACGGCGGGGATTCGTCGATGGTCCTTTCGTTCCTGCAAGCGAAGGCCGCCGCCGAAGGCATTGATGCCGACGTGCTGCTTCTGAATTGCGGCCTTCACGACCTTCGAACCGATCCATCCACCGGGAAGAAGCAAATTCCCCTCGAACGCTATCAGGATAATCTACGATCGATCATCACGATCGTGGGGACGATGCGGCCGAAGTTGATCTGGATCAGGACGACGCCATGTGACGAGAAGGTGCATAACCGGCATCCCGTAGGATTTCATCGCTTTGCCGCCGATTGCGAGGCGTACAACCGAGCCGCCGATTGCGTCATGGCCGAGGCCGGCGTACCGATCATCGATCTGTTTTCCTTCACCAACAATCTCGGGACGGATCTCTTTGCGATCACGTCCATTTTCGCGAACACGTCTGCGAGTGCCAAGCGGCGTTCCTCGCGGGCTGGCTTGCCGCGTGGCGATTGTGGTGAGATGACAAAAAATGGGAAGATGTCGGGCGAAACGGATCGCGAAAACACGAAAGGGCGAGAACACGAAGGTACGGCCGCGTGGCGCACATTGCCATGTAGCCGTTTCACGACTTGGAAACCGGCGAAACTCGTCTCGAACAGCCATGTCTCGCAACCAAACCGGGATCATTCTCAGTCTTGGCATCCATCGTTTTTCGTGGTTTCGTCCTTTCGCATTTTCGTGACAAAAGAAAGGAATGCCAAAAGCTGGCAGAACTGTTTTCCGTGACCTCTTGTGCGTCCAAAAATAGTTCTGACCCCTTTTGTGCGCGCTCGTTTCATCATTCCCACCCACGGCGCAAACGCCGTGGCCGGAGAAAACGGGTCGCTACTTTTGCGGAGCGAAAGGCGACAACGCCCTACTCGAAGGTGAGTCGAATCGTCGCGTTGTTTCCGAC
>JAEWUR010000716.1 GCA_023397045.1 Planctomycetota bacterium | reverse complement strand
GGACATGGGAGGCCTACCCTGATGGCAAGATAGGGCATCTCCCGCTCCTCTATAGCGTAATCAGTCGGTTCAAGAAAGCCAAGTAGAAAACGCAGTTTGGGGGAAGTGAATGGGCCTGATAGAGTTTCCGCCGATCGCATATAGCCCGTAAGGGTGGTGCCCTCCAGGCATCGAGACCGGATCTGGGCACTCTCCTCCTCGTTTTTCCACGCCAACTCCTGTAGAATGGGGGTCACTGGTCATCAAAATGCAAATGTTTACGAGGTCGAGGGTGAATGGTTAAGAAACACGCTGCGTCTCTGGCGACACCGCCGAAACCGTTGGGTACGGCCCTGGATCGGGCGTTGTTGGCCGCACAAACCGCCGCCGATAATCGCGGCACCGACATCGTCATCCTCGACATGCGCGAACTGACCTCGGTCTTCGACTTTTTCGTGCTGGCCAGCGGCACCAGCCGTCGGCAACTCCACGCGATGAGCGAGGAGATCGACCATGCGCTGGAAGATGACATGGGCGATCGTCGCTTGGGCATCGAAGGCTACGAGGAGAGCCGTTGGATCCTTCTCGACTATGGCGACGTGGTCGTGCATCTATTCGAGCCCGAGATGCGGGCGTACTATGCCCTGGAAAACCTTTGGGGACATGCCAAACGGGTGCCGCTGAAGCCGCGCTGAGCCTTTTTGCGAGGACACGGTTTCCTTTGGGTGGCACGACCCGAGTCGTGTCGCCGTTAAGCAAGTCTCGTTTCCATGCCAAGCACAGAATCGCACGATGAGCATACTCGACCATCTGAAAGAACGTTTTCGCAGCGCGTTGACCGGCCTGGTCGACGATCCGACCGAACTGCTGGAGATGATCCGCCGCAGCCAGGATCCTAAGTTCGGCGATTACCAGGCGAACTTTGCGATGTCGTTGGGTAAACGGTTGCGACGTCCGCCGCGCGACGTGGCTGCCGAGGTGGTCGAGCGTCTCGACGTGGCCGACCTATGCCATCCGCCGGAAGTCGCGGGGCCGGGCTTCATCAATCTGCGTTTGAAAGATGCGTGGCTGGTCGAGCGACTCACCAGCGCCCTCAACGATCCGCGGCTCGGCGTCTCGGCGGTCGATAGTCCTCGGACATACGTCGTCGACTACTCGGCTCCGAACGTGGCCAAGCCGATGCACGTCGGGCATATCCGCTCGACAGTGATCGGCGACGCGCTTTGCCGGGTGTTGCGTTTCCTGGGTCACAATGCCATCAGCGACAACCACATCGGCGACTGGGGCACGCAGTTCGGGATGATTCTCTACGGCTGGCACCACTTCCGCGATGAGCAGGCGTATCGCGAGAATCCGGTCGAAGAGCTTGCCCGGCTGTATCGGCTTGTCCGCCAAAAAATGGACGAGGAAAAGGCGGCCGGCAACTCGGAGATCAACGTGGCCGTGCTGGCCGAGACCGCCAAATTGCACGTCGGCGATGCTGAATGCCGCCGCCTGTGGCAGGAATTTTTGCCGAATTGCGAAGACGAGATCGCGCGGATGTACGGCCGGCTTGACGTGACGTTCGACCACACGCTCGGCGAGAGTTTTTACGAGGATCGGCTGGCCCCGCTCGTCGACGAATTGGTCGCCAAAGGCATCGCGCGGCCTAGCGACGGCGCGATGTGCATTTTCCTCGAAGGCCAGAAAGTGCCGATGATCGTGCGCAAAAAAGACGGCGCGTTTCTCTATGGAACGACCGATCTGGCGACGATCCGCTATCGGATGGAGACATGGCGGCCCGACGCGATTCTTTATGTCGTCGACCATCGGCAGTCGCTCCATTTCCAACAGCTTTTCGCGGCCGCGCGACTGCTTGGCTACGACCATGTCGAACTTCAGCACGTCAGTTTCGGCACAGTTCTGGGCGACGACGGTCGGCCGTTCAAAACCCGATCGGGCGATACGGTCGGTCTGGAAAGCCTTCTGGACGAGGCCGTCGATCGGGCGCTGCAAATCGTGTCGGCCAATGATGATTCCAAGCCGGATGGCTCGGAACTTTCGGCCGAGCAACGCCGCGCGGTTGCCGAGACGGTCGGCATCGCCGCATTGAAATACGCCGACCTGTCGCAGAATCGCACGAGCGACTATGTGTTCAGCTACGACAAGATGCTGGCGATGAACGGCAACACCGCCACCTATATGCAATACGCCTACGCCCGAGTGCGGAGCATTTTTGCTCGGGGCAACGTCGATGTCGATGCGTTGCGGGCGTCGGGCGCTCCGATCGCGTTGGACGCGCCGGCCGAACGTGCGTTGGCGATGGAAATCCTCTCGTTCTCGGAAGCCCTCGAATCGACCCTGGCCGACTACCGCCCGAACCAACTGACGTCGTATCTGTTCGACTTGGCCAATCGCTACTCGACGTTCTTCGAGCAGTGCCACGTGCTGCGTGCCGACAGCGATGCGACTCGCCAAAGCCGTCTCCTGCTCTGCGACTTGACCGCCCGAACCATCCAAAAAGGGCTGGAGTTGTTGGGGATCAACGTTGTGGAGAAGATGTAGGGTTATGTTCGCGTCATGATTGGCAGCTTGGTGGTTATGTCGTGACTGGTAGATCGGTGGTTGTGTCATGCGGGGCAAGCCCAAAGAGCTTGAATAGGACAGCCCAGGGTTGCCGCGCAGCGGCTATCCTGGGGAAACGTTCCATTATTCAAGAAACCCCAAAGGGGTTTTTGTAGAGGTTGTCATTATGCCGCAATCTCTGGCCAACGTATTGGTGCATCTCATCTTTTCGACCAAGGAACGCCGGGCTCTGCTGCAAGATGACGATTTGCGCGGCGAGATGCATCGATACCTCGCCGGGATTTCCAACAATCTTAAATGCACGGCAATTATTGTTGGTGGGGCGACGGACCATATACATTTGCTGGGGTGTCAATCGCGAACGATCAGCCTAGCAGAATGGGTCAAGGAATTGAAACGAGCATCGTCGTTATGGGCAAAGACCAAATCGCCTCAATGGGATCGATTCCAATGGCAATCCGGCTACGGGGCGTTTTCCGTGAGCCAATCGCAGATTGATCGCGTTCGGAAATATATCCAGACACAGGAAGAACATCATCGGCGATGGTCATTCCAAGATGAGTTCCGGCAGACTCTCAAAAAACACGGAATTGCCTTTGATGAAAAACACGTATGGGATTGAGATGGCGATACGGAGTTCCGCAACCCCGTTGGGGTTGATTGGGTTGGGCAACCGTTTCCCAGGGTAGCCGCTGACGCGGCAACCCAGGGCTACCTTGTAAAAGCCCTTCGGGCTAGAATGACCGTCAAGCCCGAAGGGTTTGTAATAGAACAGCCCAGGGTTGCCGTGCAACGGCTACCCTGGGACCAGAAGTTCCACCGTCTGCAAACCCCAACGGGGTTTCGTCGAGGGGCTTCCGAATCTGCACAATAGCAAGACCGAAAAATGGCCGCCATTCCAGAAACATCAGACCAGTCATCCAATCTCTCGCGACTGCTGGTGATTTGTCTCTACGTGTTATTCTGCCTTTGTGGGATTGTCGAAGCTGCTTGCCCGTGGTTCTATTTCGTATTTGCCCTAGCCATCGCTTACACGGCCACACTGTGGGCGGTCATTGATGCTCGACGCGCCGGACGGCCCCTATTGCATATCATTCAGCTTTTGATGTTTTTCACTTGGTCGATCGCCCTTCCGATATACTTGATCTGGTCGCGAGGCTGGCGAGGTCTGGTCCTGGTGTTTCTTCATGCAGCAGTTCTTTCGCTCGTTTTCTGTGCGTCCTTCTACGCCACTTTTTTTGTATTTTATGGTCCTGATGCATTTCGCTTCTAATCTTCAACATGACGCCCTGCAAATCTGGCGGGCCGGCGTCGAGGCGGTCCGATCGACGCGGCTCGTTGAAGAGACCATTCGTTTTGAGGGCGATTGGCTGATTGTCGGCGCTGAGAAAATCAGTTGGGACGCGATTGGCCGCATCGTGGTCGTCGGGGCGGGCAAGGCTGGGGCAGGCATGGCCCAGGCGGTCGAAGATGTGTTCGGGTCGCAGCGAATGGCGGAAAAAGATCTCGTCGGTTGGGTCAATGTTCCGGCCGATTGCGTGCGGCCGTTAGAACGCATTCATCTACACGCCGCGCGACCGGCCGGCGTGAACGAACCGAGGCTCGAGGGCGTCGAAGGGACGCAAGAGATACTAAGACTTGTGGAATCGCTCGGTCCGGATGATCTTTGCCTGTGCCTGATTTCCGGCGGCGGATCGGCCCTGATGCCGGCGCCGGTCGAAGGCATTTCACTGGCTGACAAATTGGCCGTCACGCGGTTTCTCAGCGGCGCCGGGGCGAATATCGAGCAGCTCAACACCGTTCGAAAGCAACTCAGCCGCGTCAAGGGCGGCGGCCTGTTGCGAGCCGCCAAGTCGGGCCGGCTGATTTCGCTGATGATCTCCGACGTGCTCGGCGATCCGCTGGACATTATCGCCTCGGGACCGACCGTGCCCGACGGCTCGACTCCGCAAGCCGCTCTCGATGTTTTGGAGCATTTTTCGGCCCGTTCGGCAGGTGTTCCTGATGCGGTATTTGAATATCTGAAGCGAAAAGCCGAAAATTCGGAGCCGCCGATCTCGAAAAAAACTGGACTGGCGACGAATATCATCATCGGCAGCAATGCGACGGCTGTCGATGCGGCCGGTCGCGAGGCCGAGCGGCTCGGCTATCGCGTCATCACCGAATCGGCGACATGCAGCGAAGGTCCGGCCGAAGACGTCGGGCGGGAATTGGCCGACCGGGCATTGAGATTGCGCGGTGATGGCCGTCCGACGTGTCTGATCAGCGGCGGCGA
>JAEWUR010000682.1 GCA_023397045.1 Planctomycetota bacterium | reverse complement strand
TCTGTGCTGGCGACGTGTGCCCAACACGGCCGCCGAGCTTTTCAATTCCTTCACGACGCACTCCTCGCCCATTTCAATGCCCAACCTGCCCCGTCCCTTCTCTCATAAAAAACCGTGAACGGTTACGTTCCACGGATCTGTCTCCCCGTTTGCCGAAAAAGAAAAAGCTCCAACGCCGGGGCTCGCACCCGGAGGTTTTGGGGCATGACGATCCCCGTCCTGCACTATGCCGCTGGAGGCCAAAGCTACAACGCTTGGATTATGCCGCGGCGTTCGCGCTGCCGCGGGGCAACGGGAACAATTCCGCGGTGCAGGCAAAGAGACGATTCAACTGCTCGCCGGCCAGATAGGCCTGCAGTGCCCGCTCGGTCTTGGCGTACTTTTCGCGTGCCTCAGGTCGGCCACGGACCCCTTGGGCCGTGCCGATCAAAAACTTCAACAGCAACGCGATGGGCTCATCCTGTTCGCCACTGCTGACGCCCGAGCGAAGCACATCGCCGAAATGTTGCAGCCTTCCGAGATCGGCCGAGTAGTAGGCCCGGGCCAAAACGGCTCGTGTGACGGCCGTGGCCACGCCGCGGAAGCGGGCGGCAGGCAAAATCTCATGGGCAAACGCGATGGCCTGATAGTGGCGAGAAAGGAGTTCAGCCTCCTCACCGGCCGTCATCCGCATGTAGCTGCCGAACCCTGTCACCATGGCCCGGAGCGTGGCCAACTCCATTCGCCCTACCACTCCCAAACCACCAGCCAACGTGATGATCTGGTCGTTGCTGCGGGCCTGCACGGCATCGATCGCCTCCAACGACTCGGCCGGCTCATTGAAAAACACCCGCATCGGCACCGTCGTGCCAGAGAGGAAGACGGCCCAGAGACGATGCTGACCATCCAATAGCACGCGGCTGTCGCTGAAGGCGATGCCCTGATGCGTCAGCCGCCAGCGGCCGGCCTTCATCTCGCGGACCAGACGATCGACATGCGCGTCGACGATTTGGCGGTTGTGGCTATTGCATTGGGAGAGCCAAGCATCGGCCATCGCCGGTGTCACGTCGATGGTCATGCTGTACGGGTCTTTTCGGTCAAAGAAACGCTCGATCATGATGGAAAACCTTTCTTGTGGAAATGGGGGAAATCAGTTGGACTGGAATGTGTCGTGAAAACCGGCCGGCGTGTCGATCGTCATTGACGAGGCGCGGATCGGCCTTGGATTGCCATAGCGGTCTGGCCGCAAGTTTCGATGCAGGCGCTCCGACAGTTGGTCCGGCGGCGGCTGCAATCGGCACGTTTTGGCGCACGGGCACTCGAAAACGACGGTCTGCATGGAAATTACGATAACGTTCATTGCGAGAGTTCCTTTCCTAGGTGGTTAGTAATGGTTTCTACGAGAGAACGGAGGTATTTGACGTCGAACACCTCGATGAGCGTCATGGCCCCCATGAACGGGTCATGCGGCATGTTCAATGCCGTCATTTTTTCCATGGGTTGCGGCGCTCGGGTCGGCTGCGCGATCCGGGTGGCCATACCGCGCGAAGGTTTGTCACTACGGCGTTTCTTGCTTTTGCGACCGATTTTGGCGGTGTTCTGCTGGTACGTGCTGTTACCTCTTGTGACCGTACGACTTGCGCATCTGGAAACGTTTCCAGATAGCTCCAGCTTAGCGCGGATCTTCGCAACAAACGGGTGGCTGACACCAACATATTCAGCTACCTGCCGATCCGACTGATTGACACCATTCGCATGTCCCAACGCGGCGCGTACCGCTCGTTCTTTATCTTTCGGTGTCCGCTGCAATCCATGAGCCCGATTGACCCCATAGCTATGCCATTGGGCATCCGCGAGAGAGCCCTGATAGACGTTGCACTCAATCGCTTCGCCCGGCATAGCCATGACATATGCATGAATCCGATGAAAACCGTCAGCCAGCCAATAGTTCTCGCCATCGAAGAATACATCGATTGGTGGGAACTTCTCGCCCGCCTTCATCTGCTCGCCGTATTCGGCGCAGGTCTGCTTGTTGATCTTCGCCCGTGGCTGCGTGCCGCCGTCCAGGTGAATATCTTCTGGAAAAAGTTTTTCAATGCTTGGCATTTGTCATAATCTCCTATGCGCTTTGTGCCAAAGTCAGGTAGAGCTGGACGGCCAGTTTCGGCAGATCCTCCAACCGAACGATCGCCACCCAGGGTTTTTGATTGGGGCGATGCAGCACAACGGGAAGGTTGTGGCCGGCATCGCCGGTGGCCTGATCGAGGGCCGGGTAGAGGCGCAATGCCTCCACCCGTTTCACCTCGAAATGCACACCGGGGATGGCGGCCTGCACGTCGGGAGCATCTGGTCCTCCGTGATGCTGTTGCCCCCGACGTGCATCGACGCCAAACAGTCGTCGCAACTCGGCCGCCGCTTCCAATTCACCGCGGCAGCCTTTTCGTCGTGACTTCGCGCCCATTATGCAGGCCTCCGCCATGGCGCCGTATTGCTTTGCGACTGCTGCGGCTTGCCCGTTACGGCTTCGCGCTTTTCGTAGCCCGAAATCTCGTTGGTGATCTCATCGTTGTCCTTGCGCTTCTTACACTTCACGCGAATCACCAGCGGCAAATTGTGCAGCTCGACCGAGTCGTTCGGCGTCATCACACCGACAGCCCGGCATAGCGATGAGAGTTCTGAGCGGGCGATGGCCACAGCAATACCGCTGGGATTTTCAAGATTGAGCCTCCCCCAAATTTTGCGATTCTTGAACTCGCCTTCGATGATCGTGAAGGCGAGTTCTAAGAAGCGACCGGTGCTCGATTTGTTCGGCTTCATCTCCGATTGGGTGATCATCGCCAGATATTTTCCGGCGGGGATCGCTTCGAACGGGGTTGCGGGTTCGACTTTGTTCGCATCGAAATTGCCTAAACTTGCCATGTGTTTTTCCTTTCATTCAGTTGAAAAATAGTTGACTTCGGACCATGTATTACGATTCTTGATGGCCCAGATCGCGACATGAATCCATCGCATCCATCAGGGCCGGCCACGAAAACGGCAGCGGCTCGCGGATGCCGTAGCGATTCTTGGCCAACACCTGATTCGTTTCATAAAGCACCAACTGACGCGTCTCGCCAACCATGCTGGCAGCGCCGACGAAGTCGGACCATTCGATCATGGTGTTGGCCAGATCCGGATGAATCTCCGGGGCGGACTTCTCGGTCGTCACCCCGTCGATCGTTGTGATTTCGCGGCGAGTTGTGTGTGCGAGCAGCACCACGGCGATGCCGGCGTTGACCATCTTGTCGAGCGTCGGCAACAGATATTGATAGACGTAGTTCTTCAGCACCAGCTTGCCGTTGCCGTATCCGCCATGGGCGCGATTGAGTGTCTGCTTCATGCCGAAGGAGGTACCATCGACGCCCGCCACATGCTCCTCAGCCCGGCGCAGCAGCCAGTCCAACGAATCCACGATGACAGCGCCGTACCCGTGCTCACCGTTTGCCAGGGAATCGAGCCACGGTTCGATCGCACTCCAATCGGGCAGATACGGCGTCCGGTCGCCGGCGACATGTGCGGCGCCGTTTTCGGTGTCGACGATCAGTCCGCCGGAGGCAGCG
>JAEWUR010000634.1 GCA_023397045.1 Planctomycetota bacterium | reverse complement strand
GCTGGTTTTGCTCCTCCCTAGCCCCTAGCCCCAAGTCCCTAGCCCCTTATTTCCATGAAATACGCCTACTACCCCGGTTGTTCGCTGGAACGCAACGCTGCCTCGTACGATGATTCGGTCCGCGCTGTGGCCGATCTGCTGGGCATCAAGCTTCAGGAACTCGACGATTGGAACTGCTGCGGCGCCACCGAGTATTTCAGCCAGGACGAGTTGACCGCCTGTGCCGTCATCGCCCGCAACTTGGCCATCGTCGATCCGCAGATTGAACAGCTTGTCGCCCCCTGTGCGGCCTGCTATTTGAACCTGAACAAGACCGACCGACTGATGGCCGACCATGCCGACATCAAGGCCAAAGTGAACGAGTGCCTCGCCGCCGGCGGCCTGCACTACGATCCCGGCCGGGTGACCGTCCGCCACATGCTCGACGTGATCGTCGACGACATCGGCGAGACCGCCATCCGCGACAAGGTCGTTCGCCCGCTGACCGGTCTCCGCGTCGCTCCATATTACGGCTGCCAGGTCGTCCGCCCGATCTCCGACGGCGACGACACCGAGTATCCGATGAAGATGGACGAACTCTTCAAGTGGCTCGGCGCCGAGGTGGTCGACTATCCGGTCAAGGCCCATTGCTGCGGCGGCCACATGACGCAAATCAGCGAGCCCCAGGCGTTCGAATTGATTCGCCGCCTGCTGCAAAGCGCCGACGATTACAGCGCCGACATGATCCTCTGCATGTGCCCGATGTGCCAGTTGAACCTCGACGGCTACCAGTCGCGCGTCAACGGCTTCTTCGGCACCGCTTTCAAGCTGCCCATCGTCTACTTCACCCAGATGCTCGGCATCGCCTTCGGCCTCGATCCCAAGGCCCTCGGCTTCGGCAAGGAGTTGGTCGCGGCCATGCCGGTCGTGAAGAACAAAGTCAACGGGCAACTCGCAGGAACGTAACACGAGCGACCGTCGGCCGTTTCCGGTCCATCGCAACGAATTATTGTCAACATTGTCGCGGCAAGAGAATCACAACAATCACTGGCCACTGACCACCGGCCACTGACCACTGGAGAGAAACCATGGCCGAGAAGATCGGCATCTACGTATGCCACTGCGGAAGCAACATCGCCGGAACCATCGATGTCGAGGAAGTCGCCCGCTGGGCCGGTAAGAACATCAAGGACGTTGTCGTCTCGAAAGACTACAAGTTCATGTGTTCCTCGCTCGGTCAGCAGATGATCGAGGACGACGTCAAAGAACATGGCCTCACCGGCGTGGTGGTCGGCGCGTGCTCGCCGCACCTTCACGAGAAGACCTTCCGCGCTGCCTGCAAACGGGCCGGCTTGAACCCGTTCCTCTGCCAGATGACCAACCTGCGCGAGCACGTCTCGTGGGTCAACAGCGACAAGCCCGCCGGCACCGAGAAGGCCAAAGCCTTGATCTCCGCCTCGGCCGAGCGCGTCAAACACCAGAAACCGCTCGAACCGATGCGCGTCAAGGTGAACCCCGCCACGCTGGTCGTCGGCGGCGGCATTGCCGGCCTCCAGGCAACCTTGGAATTGGCCGACGCCGGCTATCACGTCTACCTCGTCGAGCGCGAACCGTCGATCGGCGGCCACATGGCCCAATTCGACAAAACCTTCCCCACGCTCGACTGCTCGGCGTGCATCCTGACGCCCAAGATGTCCGAGGTCGGACAGCACGAGAACGTCACGATGCTGACCTATTCCGAACTCGAAGAAGTCTCCGGCTCGGTCGGCAACTTCAAGGTCAAGATCCGCAAGAAGGCCCGCTATGTCGACTACGACAAATGCACAGGCTGCGGAATTTGCGTCGAAAAATGCCCCCGCAAAATCATCGACGACGTTTTTGAAGTCGGCATGGGTTATCGCAAGGCCATCTATACGCCCTTCCCCCAGGCCGTTCCGCGCACGCCGGTCATCGACACCGAAAATTGCTCGTGGTTCACCCGCGGCAAGTGCCAGGTCTGCTCGAAGGTCTGTCCCACGGCCGCCGTCGATTACGACCAGAAGGACGAGATCGTCGAGATCGAAGTCGGCAATATCATCATGGCCACCGGCTGGAAGCTGTTCGATTGCAAGAAGATCCCGCAGTACGGCTACGGTCGCCTCGCCAACGTCTACACGAACATGGAGTTCGAACGGCTCTGCAACGCCGCCGGCCCGACCAACGGCAAGATCGTTCTTCGCGACGGCAAGACCGAGCCGAAGTCCGTGGCCATCATCCACTGCGTTGGAAGCCGCGACGTAAAGACCAACCCCTACTGCTCCTCGGTCTGCTGCATGGCGGCCTTGAAGCTCGAGCACCTGCTCCTCGAAAAGACCAAGGCCGAAGTCTACGCCTTCTACATCGACATGCGAACGCCGATGAAGGAGTACGAGGAATTCTATCAACGGCTGCTTGAAGAAGGCGTCCATTTCGTCCGCGGCAAGGTCGCCGAAGTGACCGACGCCGCTCGCCAGCCCGACGAAAAAGGCCGCTTGATCGTCCAGGTCGAAGACACCTTGGTCGGCAAGCAGCGACGCATCCCGGTCGACATGGTCGTGTTGATGGGCGCGATCGAGCCGCAGGCCGACGCCAAGGAATTGGGCCTGAAGTGCGGCATTTCGTGCAGCATGGCCGGCTGGTACACCGAGCGCCATCCCAAGCTCGACCCGGTGGCCACGATGACCGACGGCGTATTCGT
>JAEWUR010000605.1 GCA_023397045.1 Planctomycetota bacterium | reverse complement strand
CCCTCTCCCTTTGGGAGAGGGGCAAGGGGTGAGGGCTTCTGCGCCGGCCAAACACGGATTTGTTATTGAACGGCTCGCCAAGCTGCCGCCGCATCACTTGCGTTGGTCACTCGCTAAGTTTGCGCCGCTTTGAATGTGGCCCGCCCGTCTCGACCAGCGCCAGCCGTTTCGGTTGCCGAAGGATGTAGAACCAGAGCCCCGCGGCGCAGGCGAGAATCAACAAACTCACGTTCTGCGAAATGCTCATCCCCGTGCCGGCGATGGCCGCCTCGTCGGTCCGAAGCGTCTCGATCATGAATCGCGTCACCGGATAGATCGAGATCATCAACGCAAACACCGTTCCGTCGCGCCGATGGTACCGCGCGAAGACCAGAAGCACCAAACACAACAAAAAACCCTCGATCGAGCTGTAGATCTGCGTCGGATGGACCGGCAAACTCCGGTCGGGCAGCGGTTCGACGGCTGGGATCGTTACGGCCGACTCGCCCTCAATATCGAGTTTCAACGGCTTTTCCTCGAAGAACGCCTGCGACAGCGGACCAAACGCCTCCTGCATCGTCGGCGTCTTCTCGCCGTTAATGCTCACCAACAACTCGCCCGGCTTCAATCCGGCCTTCTCGGCCGGCGAATCGGGCCAGACGGCCAGCACGCGCGGCTCCACTTTCGGATGCCCGCTCAACGTGAATCCGTACATCTGCCCGCGTTCGATTTGCGCATAATACGGCGGCGCACCGGCCGGAAACTGCACGGCCCAAGAACAATCGCACACCGCGCCGAAACAACATCCGTTCATCAAACATCCGATCCGACCGATCGCCAACCCCAGGACCATGCTCGGCGCAAGCAAGTCGGCCACCGCCAGCAGCGGAAGGCGATTCCGGTAGACGAAGTACAACAATCCGGCGACGCCGCCGAAAAACGAACCGTAGACCACCAGCCCGCCCTCGGTCAGATTGATGATCGACGCCAGCAACGGCCCAAGACCGCCGCCCGGCGCGGTATAGACCCGGGCGTATTCCGGCCAATACTCCGTCACATAAAACGCCCGGGCGCCCATGATGCCCGGCACGAGCATCCAGAAAATCATCGACACGACCAGGTCGGGGTGCAGCCCGAGCCGCTTGCCGCGATGCGTCGCCAACCACGTTCCCGCAATCACTCCCAGCATAATCAGAGTGCCATAACCGCGGATCGGCAACCCTTCCGGCTTGCACAGCACCGGCAGCACCCAAAGCACGATTGCGCCGATCAGCAGCAGGATCGGCACGTAGCCCCACGTGTCGGCGATCCAACCTTGGCGCAACGACAGCCACGTCAACAGACCGACGCTCGCAATCGCCCAGAGGATCAACAATAATCCAAGGCCGAATACCGGAAACCCGGCCATCTGTTGCGGAATGAAAAAAAGCGTTTGGTGCATGGGAAAGATCGAAATTCACCGCGTCTTCTGCGGTTCATTCGCTTAGGCTTCTATTTCCAGTAAACAGTTGTCGATGAGTCTTGTGCTTTCAATCGTGACCGCGAGCGCCGCCAACGTCCGGCCGGTGATCGTTTCGACCGGCTGAAGCGTCTCGGGATCGACCAACGCGATATAACCGATCCGCGCGTCTTCGGCCGTTCGAATCACCGCTCGCATTTGCGCTTCGATCTCGTTCGCTTTGCGCTGCCCCTCGGCCACCAGCTTCCGGGCCAACTGCAAACTCTTTGAAAGCACCAGCGCGCGCTGCCGCGCCGAACTGCTCAGATAGCGGTTCCGCGAACTCAACGCCAGCCCGTCGGACTCGCGCACGATCGGGCAAACGCGGATCGTCACCGGCAGATCGAGGTCGGCCGTCATGCGCCGAATGACCAGTGCCTGCTGGAAATCCTTCTGCCCGAAAAACGCCGCGTCCGGCTGGACCATATTGAACAGCTTCAACACGATCGTGGCGACGCCGCGAAAATGCCCCGGCCGAAAAACGCCTTCCAGCGGCTCGGCCACCGAGCCCACCTCAACCCACGTGACATGCCCCGGTCGATAGACCTCGCGATTGTCCGGCGCGAACACAACGTCGACGCCGCACTCGGCGAGCAAGGCCATGTCGTCGTCCAACGTGCGCGGATATTTCGCGTAATCCTCGTTTGGCCCGAACTGGCTCGGATTCACATAGATCGAAACGACCACCCGATCGCATTCCGCCTTGGCCGCACGAACCAGACTCAAATGCCCCTCGTGCAGCGCGCCCATCGTAGGCACGAAACCGATCGTCTTTCCCGCGCGACGCGACGCGCCGACGATCTCTCGCAACGGGGCGACCGACGTCACAAGCTGGGGGGACGGCTTTTCCATAAGGTCCTCACTTTACTCCATTCCCTGAACCGCGGCCAGCGTCTCGGCGAGCACGGCGTCCGGATCCATGCACGTCGCTCGCAACACCGGCCCGACGTCGGGACCGTCAATCTGCTCCAAAACGGCCTTCCGGATCCGCTCCAACTGCCCCTCGTTGAGTTGTCGTTCGCATCGGCGGCCTCGGCGATGCACCCGGGCCAGCAATTCCTCGGCCGGCGCATCCAGCAGCACGATCAACCGGGGCCGAACCACCTCGCGCCGCGCCATTTCGAACTGCTCGACATAGGCCGGCTGCCGTTCGCCGGCCAGCCACACTCGGGCGAACGCCGCCGATTGGTCGAACCAGAAATCGCTAACCGCCCAGGGAACCGTTTCGCTCAACACACGATCGGCCGACAGCGATTGCGTCCGATGGCGCAAAAAATCCATTTCGACCTGCCAGGCATGCGACGCCGGATCGGCGTAAAACGCCTCAAGCTCTTGCCAATCGGGCCGCTCTTCAATCCATCGGGCGGGAATCGCTTCCACCAGCCGCTCGGCCAACCGCGTCTTGCCCGCCGCAATCGCACCCGTAATCGCGATATACCGCGGCGCCGTGTTCAGATGCTCCAACAATCGAGCCACGGTCCATCGCGTCGTCGGATGAATCATATCGCCGGCCACCTCGGCCGCCGACTCCAAAACGAATCGGCGCCACGCCATGCGCGGATGCGGCACGATCAACTCCGCCGAACTCATCACCAACCCATCGTAGAGCAACAGGTCCAGATCGATGGTTCGGGCGGCCCAGCGTTGCTCGCGACGGCGTCCCAGTTCTTCTTCAATTTGCCGCAAACAACCTAGCAATTCGCGCGGCCCCAGCGACGTCTCGATCCGGATCGCACCATTCAAATAACGCGGTTGATCGACCGGCCCGCCGACCGGCGAGGTCTCACGCCATGTACTTTTCGCCAAGACGGCGATCGAGTCTATCCGTCCAATCGCGTCGACCGCCGCATCGAGAGTCGCCCGTCGATCCCCTTGATTCGAACCGAGACCGATCAGGCAAACAGGCATGGCGATTCAGAAGGTGGGCTCTACCACATAAAAAAACGCGAAAGCTTTGGGGGGGGCCGTCCCGACCGCGACCGCTCGCCGCCGACTGTCGCTCCCTGCAGTTTGCGCTCCCCAAAGCTTTCGTCAGTCGTCATTCTCCGGGATGCTGCAAATCTGTCAAGGCAGCGTGATTTTTCCGCCTCATAAAGCCGACAATCGGAATGAAGGGGCTCATTTTACCCTTGTGATTCTGGGAGGCCTGACTAGAATAAGAAGAATACCATCACACGGAAACACCGCCCATGCACATCTTCACCGCCGGCATTCGTCTTGTCCCTACGGTCGTTGTCCTACTCTTGATGGCGGCGTTTTTCAGCACCAGCCGCTTGGAATATTGCGGCCAACCGGACACCTTGCGACCGCAAAACGGCGTGGCTCACGAAGCACCGTCCACCGAACCGACCCTAGCGCCCCCCCAGAAGATGGTTTTTCTCCGGGTCGAGTCCGACAAGCCCGACATCGAGATCGGCTGGATCGATAACTGATCGGTTGGCTATCGGCCGCGTGCCGATCGCGATCAGTCTTGCCCCGGCGGCTCCGGCATCGCTTCGTCGCTTTCCGACTTTTTCGATGGGCGTTTCGGCTCGGACTTCGACGCCGCATTCTTCTTCATGTCGCTGGCCAGCGGTGTCGCCAACTCGATCGTCACCTCATTGGCCTGTGCGAAACCCGGCTGACCCGTCTTCATGACGCCTCGAACACTCACCTTGTCGCCCAGCGAGGCAAGCGAGTAGTCGCTCACGTCGACCGTCACCTCGGGCTGTTCGGCCAATTCCAAGGCGATCGTATTCCGCCCGGCGTGGACCGAGACCTTATCGCCTCGACCGATGACCAGGCGTCCGACAATCCGATACGTCCCCGCCGGCACTTTCGCCGAGGCCCTTCCGCCGGATCGTCTTGCGGTCTTTTTTTGCGGCTTCTTTTCGCCCTGTTCGACGGCCGACTCCTCATCCTTCGCGACTTCGCCGTCGTCCTTGGCGTCCTTTTCTCCTTCCATCTCGGGCGGATACAGGCCCGGCTGGTTGTTCGGCGACGGCGCGATGACCTTCAACGCGCCGACCTTGTCCTTCAACGCGACATGATCGTCGATCTCGCCGGTGAACTCGACGAGCATGCCGTTCTGCAAACAGCCGGCTTCGGCACTGCCGATCACGTGGACCTCGGCCATCTGGGGAATCACCACCTGCCATTGCTGTTCTTTGTCGTCCAGCACCAGGATACGGCCGCGCGTCATGCCTTCCAGCGTGCCTTCAATCTGCATCGACTGCAACTGACGCATCTGCTGCATCTGCTGCAACTGCTGCCGGGCCGATGGAATGCCTTGCATCTGCGCCGAGGCCGCGCCCACAAACACGAATATCGCTGTGAAACCAAAACCAATACGAAAACACATCGACGGGACTCCGGTGGGAACGGTCGTGGGAAGGCGGCTGGCGAGGATCGCCAAGATGTCATCCTGAGCGGAGCGAAGGATCTACCGAAACCCGCAGATTCTTCGCATCGCTCAGAATGACCGGTGACCTGGAACGACTCCCGCAATAGAAACTAACTTGCTCCTCAGCCTAAAGGATACTCCCCTCCGATCCGCTTGAACAGCACTTTTTCCGGATTTCAGCGTGCCGGACCGGTCGGCCGCCTATTGTTGGCCGACCCGTGTCCGGTCTACAATAGTAGGATCCTTGCAGGGCCATCCCTGAGTCGGGTGGTTGTCAAAAACCCCGCCGAGATGACCTCCATTGCATCCACTGCCCAGTTTCCCGCGAGTGTGCCCATGACCAAGCCCGATGTCGATCAAATCACCGTTCCGAAATTCACCGCGATGAAGGCGTCGGGACGCAAGATCACGATGGTCACCGCCTACGACTATGCCCTGGCCGGCCTGGTCGATGCGGCCGGCGTCGACAGCGTGCTCGTCGGCGATAGCCTGTCGATGGTCGTCCAGGGACACGCAAACACGTTGCCAGTGACGCTCGACGAAATGATCTATCACGCCGAGATGGTCGGCCGGGCCGTGCATCACGCGATGGTCATCGTCGACATGCCGTTTCCAAGTTTTCACCTGGGCACCTATCGGGCCATCGAAAGCGCCGGCCGAATGCTCAAGGAAACCCGATGCCAGGCCGTCAAACTCGAAGGAGGCGTCGAGCAGGCCGAGGTGATCGCCGCGCTGGTTTCGGCGGGCATCCCCGTCATGGCCCATTGCGGACTCCGACCGCAGAACATCCGTCAGATCGGCGGCTATCGCGTGCAGCGCGACGAGCGGCAACTCCTGGCCGACGCCCAGGCCGCCGAACACGCCGGCGCGTTCGGTATCGTATTGGAGTGCATCCCCACGGAAATCGCCGCAAAAATCACCGCGGCGATCAGCATCCCGACGATCGGCATCGGCGCCGGTCCCGACTGCGACGGCCAGGTCCTCGTCCTCCACGATCTACTCGGCCTGAACCCCGGCCACGTGCCGCGCCACGTCAAGCAGTTCGCCAACCTGAAACAGACCGTCGTCGAATCGGTCGGCCGCTACTGCGAAGAAGTCCGGTCCGGCCAGTTCCCCGCCGAAGAACACGGCTTTCACTAGGCTCATTTCTTCCAGCCATCGGTCATTTCGCGAAACATCTTCGGCCCCATCGCGACGGTTTACCGAACCGCCGACTTGTGTTATAAATATGGGGGGGTGCCGACTGCCTATCGCAAGCACCATGGCGTAATCTTGCCTTTCAACTCTCACAAGGAAATCAACCATGCGTCGCGCTGCCTTGGGATCCGTCTTGTTGTTGCTTCTGCCGTGTGCGCTCAGCATGGGGGCCGGTTATCGTGTCTTGCACACTTTCACAGGCCAGCCGGGTGATGGGGCAAGTCCCAGCGGCGGACTCCTGCTCGACGGCTCAACTCTCTACGGAGTTACAGCCGAAGGCGGCCTGGGAGAAACGACAAGCTACGGCACGGTCTACAAGGTCGACATCGATGGCAGCAACTACCAGGTCCTCAAGTCGTTTCCTACCGGGACGGGCGGGAACTTCGGCAACGACGGAGGTTATCCTGTTGGCGAATTGGCCATCAGCGGTTCAACACTTTTTGGCGTGGCATCCGTCGGCACGCTCTTCAAGATCGACACCAACGGCGACAACTTCAGCGTCATGCATTCGTTCATGGGCGGACTCAACAACGACGGCACCAGCCCAAACGGTGGCGTCGTGTTAGGCAATGGAACCCTCTATGGTTCAACGGACCGTGGGCGAGGAACCGGGGTTTATGACAACGGAACCATCTACAAGATCGATGCCGACGGAAACAACTATGGCATCTTGTACTCGTTCGGCGCCCAGCCGGACGGAGCCAACCCGCTCCAAAGCCTGACCCTGAGCGGAACGACCCTTTACGGCACGACGCTGCGCGGCGGCAATGGCGGAAACAGCGGCGATGGCGGCGGTTATGGCTTCGGCACCATCTTCAAAATCAACACCGACGGTTCGGACTATCAGGTTTTGCACGCTTACGATGGAGTTCCTCACGATCGCGGAAGACCGAACGGCGGGCTGGTTGTCGTTGGCTCGCAAATTTTTGGCACCACGACGGGCGGAGGCAACGGCGGCGTTGTTTTTCGCGTCGATACCGACGGATCCGATTACACGGTCCTCCATCCGTTCTATATCGGGTCGGAGCAAGGCTGGGAACCTCACGGTGGCCTGACACTCCACGGTTCCACGCTCTATGGCAGCACTGTCATGGGTGGCGAAGTGGAGGACGCCGGCACCATCTTCCGGATAGATCTCGACGGAAGCAGTTTCGAAATCCTGCACCGGTTCAACGGAGTCGAAGGGAAGTATCTGACCGGCCCACTGGTCTTTTCCGGAGACACGCTCTACGGCGTTGCCGCCGCGGGAGGCGCCAATGAACTCGGCGTCGTTTTTGCCATGACCGTCCCGGAACCCTCGATGTTCCTGCTGACAAGCGTCGTATTGATCTGCTTGGCTGCCTATGGCTTGCGACGGCGAAAATCACTTGCCAGTCGCCTTGGCCCAGAGTCGGCAGGCTAGCGCGGCTCAGCCGTTCTTCATCAGCTTCGAAGCAATCGCCACCACCAGATAGGCCGTGCCGGCAATCATAATGATCATCGGGCCGCCCGGCAGGTTCCAGCTATAACTCAGCGCGAGCCCGGCGGTCATGAAAACCATGCAGAACAAGGTGGCCAGAAGCATCATCTGCCACAGCTTGCGCGAAAAATGGCCCGCCACGGCCGCCGGCAGCGTCAACAACGCGATCACCAGCACAATGCCAACCACGCGAACCAGCAAGACCACCGTCAACGCCGTCAGGCAAAGCAACAGCAGATAAAAAAACTTCACCTGCACGCCGCGCAGCTCGGCATATTCCTCGTCAAAACACAACGCCATCAGCTTCGGATAGAATCCCACGCCTAGCGTCACGACCACCGCATCGGTCGCAACGACCAGCCACAAATCCTCGCGCGAAATCAGCAGAATATTCCCGAACAAATAGCTCATCGGATCGATGTAGCCGGGCGTCTTCGCGAAAAACAGCAGGCCGACGGCCATGCCCACCGCCCAAACGGCGCTGATGACCGTATCCTCGCGCTGCCGAGCATAAAGACTAATCAGGCCGATCAGAACGGCCGCCAACAAGGCCGCGACCAACGCGCCTTGCATCGGACTGCACCAAGCAAGCCCCAGCGCAACGTTCAGATACAACGCCGCGCCGATTCCGCCCAGTACGCTGTGCGAAATGGCCGCCGCAATGTACGTAATCCGCCGCGCGACAACATACGAACCCACAATGCCAAGCGAAACGCTCGCCAACAAACCGACCGCCAGCGCATACCGGAAGAACGGGATGTTCGGGTTTCGCAAAGCGTCCAGAAAATCAGCCATGAACATGCCCGTGCGACAAGAGTTCGTTGTGGCGGACCATTCGCACCTCGGCCCCGTAGATGTCGCTGATGATGGCGCCGGTCATCTCGCTCGTCGGGTGAACCACGACGCGGCGATTCACGCATATCACATGCTCGACCAACCCGGAAACGAACCCCAGATCGTGCGAGACCATCAGAATGGTCATCCGCCGGTTCAATTCGCGCAACAAATCCAACAGCCGAGCCTCGGCCAACGAGTCAACGTTCGACGTCGGCTCGTCCAACAATAACAGGTCAGGATTCGAACAGAGCGCCCGGGCGATCAGCACCCGCTGACGCTGCCCACCGGAAAGTGCGGAGAATGGCCGCCGCTCGAACTTCCCCAAACCCGCCAGTTCCAGGGCCTCTCGCGCGATTCGCCGATCCGCGCGGCCGGGCCAGCCAAAAAAACCGCCGATCGAACGCCGCCCCAAACGACCCATCAACACGATGTCCATCACCGTGACGGGAAACAGCGGGTCGTACTGAACGTGTTGCGGCATATAGCCGATGCGAAGCCGGGCGCGCACCGGCGATTGACCAAAGATGCGTACCTCTCCACGTTGAGGCGTCAACAATCCAAGAATCAACTTGATCAGCGTCGTCTTGCCGCCGCCGTTCGGGCCGACCACGCACATCGCCTCGCGATCGCCCACCGCAAGATCGACGTCTTCCAGCACCGATTGGCTGCCATACGAAAACGACACGCCCCGCATCTCGATGACCGGCTCGAACGCTGTCGTTTCAGAAGATGACATCATGCAAAAGCTCCCAGGACGTCCTATCCTAGGCTCTTTCGCGCCGAAAGACAATCCCGCGCCGATGCGACGCCACTTGTCTCTCTCCCGCCAACAACCCTACGGCGTCACTCTCTCGGTAAGCATTGGCCGGATCACCTCGCGGGCGAACTCGGCCAATGTGGTGGGCGTGGTCGTCCGCGCCGAACGAATCTCGATCGGATGCAGCTTCTCCGTCTCGACCGCCTCGTACATCTCCAGGATCAAATTCGTCGCGTTTTCGCTCAGGGCATTCTCGAGCAGCGACTGCCGAGCCTCTTCACGCGAACACCGGACGTACTCGATCCTGCGCCCCAACGACTTCGAAAGCACCTCGGCCGCCTCGTCAAAACTCAGATCGGCCGGACCGTGCAATTCGCCGGTGTAATGGCCGATCCATCCGCGGCTCGCCAATCGGGCCGCCGCGATGCGACCGATGTCGCGCGTGGCAATCATCGGGAAACGGCGGTCGCCCGATATCGGCAACGAAATCTGACCCTTCCGCTGGATCGAATCGACCTGCCAGAGCAGGTTTTCAAAAAAGAAGCCGGGCCGTAGGTGCGTAATATGAACGGCCGCGCTGTTCAACAATCGCTCGACGTCATAGAGACCGCCGATGGGCCCTACGCCCGAACTCAAATGTGCCCCGATGGAGGACAGATTGACGACTCGGGCGATCTGGTTCGCGCGGATCGCTTTCGCCGCCGCACGGCCAAGCCGATTCTGAAACGCCCGCACGTCGTCCGAACCATAACCCGGCGGCGTCACCCAAAACAATGCGTCCGCCCCCTCGGTAGCCTTCGTCAGAAAATCCGGATCGTCGAGCGACCCGATCGACGCCTGCGCACCGCGACGCAGAAGCTCTTTCAGTGGGCCGGGACGCCGTCCGATCAGTATGACATGAATGTCGCCGCCAAACTCCAACAGAAAGTCGGCAACCGTGCTGCCCACATGTCCCGTGGGTGTGGTCACTACAATCTTCATGGCTTTTCTCCTTCCTGGTGAATTTTACGCAGGAGGGGGATAAAGGTAAGGCCATGAAGAGACTTGCGCATGCGAAAAATACGGAATCGCGTAGGGTCCGCCTCGCGGACCGTGAGAAATCAAAAATACCGCTATGGTCCGCGAGGCGGACCCTACCTGGGTTGCGGCCCAACCGTTCCGCAACGGAAACGTTCTACTCTTCCTTGGCCTTGAACTTGATCTCGTCGTACGATTCGGCCTTCGCGCGATCCCGTCGACGACTCGGCCGCAACACCGACATCAAGCCCAGCGCAATCACCAGCAGGACCAGAATGTACGGCATCACGTAGCTGCCGCCCGGCGGCTCTTGCTTCTGTTGCGCAAACGCGACCCCACACATCCCCAACCAGCAAATCGTTATCAGAGAAACGATGCTCGCGTGCCGCCAGATATTGCCAAGACGTCTCATTCTCAAGTTCCTTGTCGCGGGTATAACGCTATTGTAATCGATCGGAAACGCCGCGAATACCGTCGATCAGGCCAAAATCTCCTTGCAGTGCCCGCCCGGCGTCTCCCGGACATACCGCGGCACGGCATAGCCGGGCAGCCGGGCTCGCAACTCGGCCACCAGAACCTCGCCAACCGCTTGGGACACTTCGAAATGGGCCGCCCCCGCCACCGTGTCCAGTTGATGCAGATAATAGGGCAACACCCGCAGGTCAACCAATCGCCGAAACAACTCGGCCAGCACCTCCGCCCGATCATTCACGCCCCGCAACAAGACCGACTGGCTCAAGACCGGAATTCCGGCATCGACAAGCCGGCCCAGCGCCTCGGCCACACCGTCGTCGATCTCCGCCGGGTGGTTGACATGGACCACCAAAAAGACTGGTATCCCAGCCGCCCGAATCCAGCGAATCATCCCCCTGGTGATTCGCTGCGGGATCGTCACCGGCAGCCGGGAATGGATGCGCAACCGGCGGACGTGGGCAACCCTGGCCAACTGCCGCGCAAACGACGCCAGATCCTCGTCCGGAAGCATCAATGGATCGCCCCCGCTGAGGATCACCTCCTCGATCGTCGGATCGGACGCCGTTCGACGCACCGCCGACCGAAGAATATCGTTCGATGCACCAAAACCCTCACAACGAGGGGATTTGCAAGTAATCGGCACGTCCGTTTTTAGCGGTTTTCTGTCGCAAATGTCGGAAAAAAAGTGCCTTCGGAAGCAAAATCGGCAATGGACGGAGCACGCTCCAGTTGCTACGATCAAGAGTCTGCCCTGATACTTCCGCAGCAGGCCGGGCTCGCACTGGGCATCGGCCTCGCGGAGCGGATCGAGGTCGAAACCGGGCGCCGCCGCGGTCTCAGCCTTCCGGGGTATCACCTGGAGCAGCAGCGGATCGCTCGGATCGCCCGGGCGAATGCGGGCCAAATACGGCCGCGGAACGAGCAGCGGAAAACCGCCCGACGCCGCAATCGCTTCCGCCGCCCAGGATGCGTCGAGGTCCAACAGTCGACAAAGCTCCGCCGGATCGCGAACCGACTCGGCCGCAATCGACGACCAGTCGCCGACCGATCGAGAATCGAGAGATTGCAGAGATTGTAGGTTATGCTTTAGCATAACGAACCTGAGGGTGAATTGTACTTCGGCATAACGAACCTGTCGTCGCTCCTTGTTATGCTGAAGCATAACCTACCGATCCGTTGACAAACCGGTCATTTTACCATAACCCAATCCACACAGAAAGCGAAACGGAAAGAACAGTCGTGGCCAGCTACAACACCAGCGAATTCCGCAAGGGCCTGAAGGTCCAACTAGACGGCGACCCCTATATCATGATCGAGTGCAATTTCGTGAAGCCCGGCAAAGGCCAGGCGCTTTACAAATGCAAATTGCGCAACCTGCTCCGCGGCACCGTGCTCGACCGCACCTACAAGAGCGGCGACAGCCTCGACGCCGCCGAAATTGAGGAAATCCAGGCCCAATTCCTCTACCGGCAGCAAGACAACTTCGTCTTCATGGACAACGAATCGTATGAACAGCACGAATTGACCGCCGAGCAGGTCGACGACGCCTGGAAGTACCTCAAGGAAGGCATGCTTTGCAGCATCGTCCTCTACAACGGCCAACCGATCAGCATGACCCCGCCGAACCACGTCGTGCTGAAGGTCGAATACTGCGAGCCCGGCGCGAAAGGCAACACCGCCACGAACGTCACCAAGCCCTGCAAGGTCGACACCGGCGCCGACTTCCCCTGTCCCGCCTTCGTCAACATCGGCGACCTCATCAAGATCGACACCCGAACCGGAGAGTATTTGGAGCGGGTCAAGGAATAGGGGGCGGATACGCGGGACGGGATGCTTCGTTTTTATATAGCCGAAGAACAAAGACGCTTTTCAACATTTTTTTGGCGTCTGACCTTGGGCTTGAATATGCTCGCCAATGATGTCCACTCTATCCTGAACAAGGGACTGACTCCAATATGGCAAGCGGAGGGGTATCATCGTCTACCACAAACAAAAAGCGCCTGGTACACGACGGGAAGTCCGGACTTTGATATCTGTCGTATCTACCTCGATCGACATTT
>JAEWUR010000595.1 GCA_023397045.1 Planctomycetota bacterium | reverse complement strand
CACGCCCGCCGGTTCGTCGTTGGGATCTTGGGGGACGAGCTTGCCCTCGAAGGCCCGCTTGAGAATGCTTTGACGAAGACGGGAGGAGCGTATTAGGTTGGCTGCGATTTGGGATTCGGATTCTTGGGCGATGGAAAGCTGCCACTCGACTTCAGCAACGATTTGAGATTGTTCATTCAGTGGGGCAAGAGGAACAACCAACCTAGAAAACTTGGCAGCACTCAAATGGTTTATCCCAACACCCGTAGCCGCTTTTGCAAAGACCTTGTTCCAATAATAGTGCTGGAACACGGTCAGGGCATATCGACTGTCCAGGAGGGCTGGACGGAGCCGAATGATCGTATTCTGAAAACAGCAGTCTTGGAGTTCGTCATTCCAGATGGCGGGCTTACCCACTTGGTCTGGACTGCCTGATGCTTCGGAAAGAATAACGTCTCCCACAGCAAGCCGGTAGGCTTCCATTTCGTGGGGAGTGAACTCCATGTCAAGAACATCGTCCAGGGCCAATCCATTCTCGGTGATGTTTGCAGCCCGGATATACTTTGTTGGATAGTGCTTCGAGCGATTCTTGGGCGACCGCTGACGCCCTAATTGCACACGACCAAGTTGTTCTACGCTTGCCCAACACCACCCCTCCGGCAACGTTGGGAGGTTGGTTTCATCGGGTGGGGCGGGTTCTTTGTATTTGGATTTCCAATTCTTGGGCGGGGTTTTGTTCGATTTGGCATAGGAGGCGAGTTGGTCGGCTTCCCATTTGCGGCGGCGTTCTTTGAGGATGCGGGCGAGGAGGTCGGCAGCGGATTCATAGGGGAGGCCATTGACCGTATTCTTGGATCGGCCCTTACCCCGAACCTCCCTCGGAGTTCTAGCCGCCCTCACCCCCGGCCCCTCTCCCGCTTGCGGGCGAGGGGAGTTTGCGGCCCGCCAGGCGGCGGTGAGTTTTCCTTCGACGGCGGCTTTCAGAACGGCGGCCCGATAGCGCTTCAATTTGGCCTTCGCCCGCTCCAATGCCGCTACACCAGCGTCAAGGTCGGAAAATAGTTCCTCGATCTTGGTGACAATGCGGCGTTGCTGATTCAACGGAGCCAATGGAAGCTTGATTGTTCCCAAGACGCTGGCATTGACATTGGGCTGACCGATACCACGTTTTCCGCCCTCGATCTGACGCCAGTAATCGTTGGTCTGAAAGAATGCCTGCACATATTGCGGAAATATGCCATCGTGCATTCGGAGGCGAATCAGATATGATGCAAAAACGGCCTCCGGGCATTCTCCAATCAAATAGCTCTTGCCAGTGGTCGCCCCTGTTCTTGCGAAAACGATGTCCCCAGCTTGTAGACGATACTTGCCGATGTCTTCCGTCGAGATAGTGCATGAAGGAACGGATTCCCAATCGACAGTATTGTTCTGAATATCCGTGATGCGAAGAAATCGGGGACCGGTTGACTCATCTGTAGCACTCGCCGTGTGGCCATACTGGATGGATTTTGCGATATTGACCACGGTGGTAGCTGCCCACCCTTTCGGTAATCCGTCACCGTTACTCATGCCGCCAGCCCTTCGTTCAATTCTTCAAGGATGCCGTTCAGGGATTCGCCGAACAACTCATACGCCCGGCCGAGACCGCCCATCTGGTTGAACGGGAGTTCATCGAAGTTGTCTTGTTCGATGTGCAGGCTGCTGGCAATGTGGTCTTTGATGGCGTCAAGCCACTTCTTTTGTTCCGTCGTGAACGTCTTGCCCGATTGGGTTTGTTGGGCAAGCCACTGCCGATAGCGTTCTTCAACGGTCATGCCCACCGGCATGAGCGGCGAATTGGGATCAAGGGCATGGCGAACCAGAGCGACCACATCGACCAACTGCCGCCCGCCGTGGCCTTTTACCTTGTCCGGCTCCACGGCTTCGTAGGCTTGCCAAAGTCGTTCCAACGGTGCCGCAACCGGCGGACGGCGGACCGCCTCGGCCAATTCCTTGATTTGCCGATAACGCAAGCCTGCCCGGTATGGCCGGCTGTAGAGTATTTGCAGGGCTTCGATTTCGTCCTTGTGTTCGTCGATGAATCGGCGGAAGTTGGCCACGATGGATTGGGCCTTGAGCTTTGCCGCCTCGCTATGGCCTGCCGAAAGAAGCTGGTCTTGGGTCACTTCGTCGATGATCTGCAACGAATCGCGGGCATCGAGGATGGCTTTACGCAGCTTCGGGTTATGGAACGGCTTCAGGGCTGCCTGCATCGCCTTCTGTTCGGCTTGGTCAAGTTGCTCGTCGGTCGGCTCTTGGTCCGGCAACAAGCTGAATTGCTCGGTAGCTCGGCGGGCGTTCGCGTCGGCGTCGATGGCGTCGAGCAATCGGCCGCACAATGCCGGAAGGTCGCCGGCGTTGGACGCATCGGCAATCTTCGTCCGTTGCAGGTCGCCGATTTGCCGGTCGAGCCGCGTGAGGCGAGACGCCAACGTCGAACAGATTTCATCGCTCACGGCACCGGCTGCAACCGTGTTGAGAATTTTGTCCAGCGGCACGGAGGGCTTGCGGTCCAACGGTTTTGACAGCGTTTTGTCATTCTCGCACACGCCCACGGCATCGACGATGACGAAATGGGTCTTCTGTTTGGCGTCGGGCGTAACGCTTTGCAGATCGTCGGGCTTGATAATCCGGCATCCCCGGCCTTTCATTTGCTCGAAATACGACAGCGAGTTGATGTTCCGCATGAACAACAGGCATTCCAACGGTTTTATGTCGGTGCCCGTGGCGATCATATCGACCGTTACGGCGATACGCGGATTGTAGGAGTTGCGGAACTCGTTCAATAGGTCGTCGGGCTTCTTGCCGGTCGTTTTCGAGGTGATCTTTTGGCAGAAGCCGTTGCCCCGGCCAAACTCCTCACGAATGACCTTCACAATGTCGTCGGCATGGAGATCGGTCTTGGCGAAGACCAGGGTTTTGGGGACTTCGGTACGGCCTGGGAAAATCTCCGTGAACAGCCGTTCCTTAAATGTGCGAATGACCAACCGGATTTGATCGACAGCGACCACATCGCGGTCGAGGTCGTTGGCCGTATAGAACAGATTATCGTCGAGTTCCTTCAACTGCTTTTTGCGAGTGCGGCGGTCACGGTGCGGCACGAACAGGCCCGGCTCTTTGGCCAACATCGCCCCGCCCTTAGTCACTCGGGTTTCGATGCGGTACACGTCATAGCCGACGTTGACGCCATCGACCACCGCCTTTTCGTGGCTGTAGTCTTGGACGAGGTTACCATTGAAAAAACCAACGGTTTGGGCCGTGGGGGTGGCCGTCAGCCCGATCAAGAAGGCGTCGAAGTATTCCAACACCTGTCGCCAGATGTTGTAGATCGACCGATGGCACTCGTCGATAATGATGAAATCGAACGTCTCGGGCGGCACCTGCGGGTTGTAGACAACCGGCATCGGCTCCTTGACCAGTGACGGAGCCGACTCGAATAGCGAAGTCTCTTCGTTCTCTTCCGCAAAATCCTCCTCGCCCTTGAGGATCGAATAAAGCCGCTGAATCGTCGTGATACAGACCTTCGCCGCGGGGTCGATTGTGTTGCGTTGCAACCGCTGGACAGTGTATTCTTCGGTAAACTTGTAAT
>JAEWUR010000396.1 GCA_023397045.1 Planctomycetota bacterium | reverse complement strand
CGCTGCGCGGCATGCTCGAAAAAACGCTCCTGACGCTGGCCGACCGCAAGTCGCTCGGATTGGGCCACACCATCTTCCTCGGCGCGATGCTCAACGATCTCGGCCAGACCGAATCGGCGAGCAAGCTGCTCCAAAACGCGCTGGCCCGGGCGAAGTCCGATCCCACGCTCGCGCCGCAAGCGAAGCGTGCGATGGGCATGATCCGCAGCGAACTGGTCAAATCGCTTCGCCAAGAGGGCCAATACGACAAGGCCCTGGAACAGGCCAATCGACTGATCGACGAGAATCCCAACGCCCTGGAACCGTTGATGGAAAAAGGTTACCTGCTGGAAGCGTTGGCCGGGAAGGATGCGACGAAGTATGCCGAGGCGGCGGCCCATTGGACCTCGCTCCGCAACCGCATGCAACGGATGCTGCACAAGCCGGACGAATATTACGACGTGATGTATCGCGTGGCCGACTGCCTGATGCGCCAGGCCGAGTCGAGCAAGGACAAAGCGGCCGCCGTCGACTCGGCGCGGATGGCCGAACAGGTGCTCAAGTCGCCGATGATCCTCACGCCGAAGCTCAACGGGCCGGAGACCGTTGCGAAATACCAAGCCCTGATCGATCGCGCCATCACGATGCAAGGCCGATCGCCCGAGCCGAAAGAGCCGGCCAAGCCATGAACCGCTTTTTTTCGATGTCGATCGCCCTGTTCCTGTCGGCCGCCTGTCTCGGTCGCGCCACGGCCGGCGAGCCCGACGACCAACCGGCGACGAACGACTCGCCGCAAGACGTGCTGAACGAAGGGCTCGGGTTCTCGATCGCGCCGCACGAAGGCGGCAAAGGTCGAACGACCCTGTTCGGCATCGTCGGCGAAGGCTATAAGTTCGCCTACGTGCTCGATCGGTCGGGCAGCATGGGCGGATCGGGCGCCAATGCACTCAACGCGGTCAAAGCCGAGTTGCTCGCAAGCCTCAAAAACCTCGACAGCGTCCACCAATTCCAGATCATCTTCTACAACGAACGGCCGGTCGTGTTCAATCCGTCGGGCAACCGCGGCCAACTGACCTTCGCGACCGATCGGAACAAGCATCGGGCCGAACGTTTTTTAGATTCGATCGCCGCCGAGGGCGGCACGGCTCATGAGGAAGCACTGCGGGCGGCCATCCGCCTGCAACCCGACGTGATCTTCTTCCTGACCGACGCCGACGAGCCGAAACTCGAACCGGCCGAGTTGGCAAAGCTCCATCGCATGGCCGCCGGCGTCGTCATCAACACGATCGAGTTCGGCACCGGCCCCCGTCCCGACGGCCAGGAGAATTTCCTCGTCGAACTCGCTCGTGAAAACGGCGGCCAATACGTCTATATCGACATTTCCTCGCTCGGCCAGCCGGAATCCCGCTGACATTGGCACCCGACCGGCATTATGCGATAATTGTCGACCATGAGCAGCTTCTCTAGCGGAGAACAGGTCGTGTCGGAAAGGTCCGCGGTCGGTCGGCGGCTGTCGCCGGTCGATCTCGAATTGGCTGTCTGGGCGGCCGAGCCCGCGGCATTCCTGATCCTGCCGCGCATCCTGCGGCGCGTCATCAAACACGATCGACGCCTGACGGGGTTCGGCCTCCAGATTCCGCATCGCAAGTGCTATGTCATCGGGCGCGAGCCGCTGCTGGAGATCGTCGATCGGGCGGAACTGAATCTGGCCGACGACGCGGAACTGCCCGAGAAGATCTTTCTTCTCGCGCAACCGAATCCGCGCAAGTTGGCCGAGCGGCCGGCCGACGAAATCCTGCTTGGCTGCTGGCGGCTGCTGTTCCATGCCAAGGTTCACGCGGCGCTCGACGCGCTGGTCGACGCCGGCCGGTTGACGCCGACCGAGGTTCAGCGGCGGATTCAGGAGATCGGCACGGTCGAGTTTGAGGAGATTCGCATGGTGCTCGGCCAGGAGGATATGCTGCTCCCGCCGCGCAGCGATGCCTCCGCGTACATCGAGTTCGTCGCGACTTTCTTGGAGTTGCGATTCTTCGCGCCGAGTTTTCTGCCGCGCTACTTTCCGGGCTTGAGAAATCTTGCGGCCATCACCTCGTTGATCGCGAACGACGTGGATGCCGAGCGATTGTTTCGCGCGTCGCGCCCGCAAGACGCGCCCGTACCCAAGGACGTCTGCGTCTGGACCGACTTGGCCGATCTGCCGGAAGAAACCGAATTGGAAGACGAGGGCGTCGAGCTGCCTGACGTCCGGCCGTCGCAGCGGATGTATCGACGCTTGATGCGGAAATCGCAGCGTCCGGCGGCGCTGGGCAATGTCGTGCGGTCGGCGGTCTATCGTGCGCGGGCCGCGCGGTATGCGCCGCTTGAAATGGCCGATCGCGCCCGAACGGCGATCAAGGCCGACGTCTCCCGGCTGATCGCCCGGCTGAAAGTCGCGCTCGAGGTCGACGATTCCGGATCGAAGGCGTGGCAGGAATCGATCTTCGCGCTGGTTCGCGAGACGCCGCGACGGTTCTGGACCGCCGAGGCGAAACTGCTGTACGATCTCCAGAAGGTTTGCATCGATCACGAGCGCGAGATGTTCACGATCGATCTGGTCGAATGGGCGCTATCGTGGGCACGCCGCCCGATGAAGCGGCAACTGCCCGACCAACGCGACGTGCTGATGCTCAAGCACCTGCGAAGCGCGGCGCGGCGGCTCAGTTCGGTCCGGCTGTCCGATCAACAGCGGGTGCAACTGTCGCGATTCATCGACGAGGCCAAACAACGCGTGGAATCGCGCATGCGGCGGCAGCTCCGCCCGCATATTACCGCGGCGCTCGACGAGGTCGGGCTGCGGGCGCGCAACCTACCGGAAAGCGTCGCCCGGAAAAAACTCGTCGAGGAACTGCTCGACCGGGTCGAGGAGCACGGCTACGTGACGATGGGCGATCTGCGCGACGCGATTTCGCGCAACCAATTAAAACTGCCCGACCTGTCCGGGCCGCTCGGCTTCCTGCACGGCGACCAGTTGTTGCAGGCCGATCGCAAGCTGGCCTCGGCGCTGGACGGCGTCTATCGCCGGGGCGAGTTCTATCTGCGTTGGATGCAGCGGATCAGTTCGCTGGCGTTCGGCACGCGCGTCGGGCGTTTTTTGACCCGGTTCGCGGCCGTTCCGTTTGGCGGGGCCTATGTCGCGCTGGCCGGCGTGCATCACGTTTGGGAACTGATCGCCGGGGCTCACCCGTTGCCGCACCACGGTGACATGCCGCCGCCGGCACCGCCGCCGGTCGAAGGATTTCGCCTGACATCGCCGGAAGTCGTGGTGGTTCTGGGCATCTTTCTGCTCTGCCTGATCAATTCGCCGTCGTTCCGACGCATCATCGCGCATTTCTGCCGCCGGTCGTTCGGCATGCTGCATTCGGTCGTGGTCGAACCGATCCGACGGTTCTTTCTTTCGCCGTTGATGCAACGCATTCTGCACAGCCGACTGTTTTCGACCGTGCTGCGCTACTCGATCAAGCCGCTGGCGTGGACGGCGCTGGCCTGGATGTTCCTGCCCGAGGAAAGCTGGCACGCTTCGGCCGAGGCCGCCTTGTTGATCTTCCTGACGTTCAACCTGTTGTTGAACTCGCGGCCGGGCCGCATCGTCGAGGAGGTCGCCGCCGATTGGATCGTCCAAGGCTGGCACCGGTTCGGCCTGCGCGTCATCACCGGCGTGCTGTTGTGGGTCGTCGATCTCTTCAAGTGGCTCCTCACGGCGTTCGAGCGGCTCATGTACAGCATCGACGAATGGCTGCGGTTCAAGAGCGGCGAGAGCCAAGGGACCCTGGCGACCAAGGCCGTGCTGGGCGTTGTCTGGTTCTTCATCGCCTATGTTCTGCGATTCTGCGTCAACGTGCTGATCGAGCCGCAGATCAATCCGATCAAACATTTCCCGGTCGTCACGGTGTCGCACAAATTGCTGCTGCCGCTGATTCCTTCGCTTGCCGGCG
>JAEWUR010000375.1 GCA_023397045.1 Planctomycetota bacterium | reverse complement strand
TTGCGGAACCGCCATCGGATCGTTTTTCTCGTGGAAGTCGAGCACGTCTTGCAGGATGAACGGCTGCGGGAACGGTTCGTCGAGTTGGGACAGCGCTCGGCGATATCGTTTGATCACGTCAACCAGATCGTCGCCGGCCGTCGAATCGGGGACGAGCGAAGGCGCCTGGTCGAGCACCTTGCGCCAACCTTCGAGCCCCTTCTCGTAGTTATCGCGGGCCGCGATCAGATCGCCTTCCGCGTAAGCCTGGTCGCCCTGGTGAACGAGTCGCCGGGCGTTGATCATGTCGTCGGTCTGTTCGACGTTGGCTCGGAGCCGCCAATAGTCGAAGTTCACGATCTCTCGATAGCGACGGATGAAGGTCGCGAGTTGTTCATTCTTGGCGGCATCCTTGGCCAGTTTCAGCGCTTCGTCGTGACGGGGGCCTTTGATGCGGCGGGCAACGTCATTATGCGTCACCGTGATGGCCTGTTCGGCCTGGGTGGCCAACTCATGTTCCTTGCCGGTCCGTTTTTCGGGCGGAGTTTCGAGCGCCTCGCGTTGGGCCGGCGTGAGGGCGGCCTTGCGTTCGTCAATCAATTTCTGACGCAGGTCCGGCTCGATGGCGTCCAGTTCGGCCGCCAGCGTCTTGGCCGTCTGCTCGTGCATTTCCTGGTCGTTCAAGCGAATGACGATCGGCACCTGGGTCTCATCGTCGACGAACGACGTGGGGATTTCCAGGTCGCCGTAGCGTTTCCACTCGTTGGCCGCATTGATCCAGGCGCGTTTGGCAACTTCGCCGAACGTGCCGTCGTTCTCGAGATACTCGGCATAGCTCATCTGGCACATCGGACCGCTCGAACGGAAGATCAGCGGGCTCTTGCCGAGCATCGTTGCGCCTTCGTCGACCATTTGGGTGGCCAGGTCGAACCATTCCTTGCCGACCAGCCAGTTGTCGCGCAGGGCCAAGGGCCGAGATCCGTGGAAGTCGTTGTCTTCCTTGAACATCTTGCGGAATTGCTTCTTCTCGTCGGCCTTTCCGATCCTCTGCGAGATCATCCAGCCCATGTCCCACTGCAATCGCGGCTGGCGATCGTTGTATCTGATGCCTTCCTTCAAGAAATCGAGCCCTCGGATGACCCAGCGATAGCGCTGGCGGAAGTCGTCGAACTCGACCGAGACGTTGTAGGAAAGGTTCCACGCCTGATTGCTCCAGACGTTGATGAAGTTGGGCTGAACCTTGGTGATCTGGTTGAGCGTGGCGCTTAGGTTCGTCCAGTCTTTCTTCATCTTATAATCGTTGGCCTTCTCCCACAGGATGTTGGCCGCAATGCCTCGCATTCCGAGCGTGGCCAGCTTGATGGTGACGCTGGCCGGGTCGATCTGGCCGATCTGCGCCGGGCTGAGGTGCGATTCTTCGCGGATTTGGGCCAATTTTCCGCCGGGCGAACCCTGCACGCCCTTCACGGCGTTGGTCGCAGGTTGGCTGAGCCAAAACAACGGCATCAGCAACACGGCGATGGCCACCAGATACGCGATTTTTCGCACGAAACTGCTATGCGAACTCATCGATCACCTTTCTCAGAATATTGCGAAGCCGCAAGCGGCGGTTCATGCTCTTTTCTAGCAAGTAGGTTATGCGTCAGCATAACCAAAAAATTGAGAATCGCCATGTTATGCTGAAGCATAACCTACCCCTAGTCCCTGCTTCTTATTTCCCAATCTCCCGGTTCTTCAAGCACAAGTAGCCCGCGACGAACACCGGCAGCACGAACGCGAAGGCGCGAACGGTGTAAATCAGCAGCGTGTCGCCGGAGACGTTGAATCCGCTGGCGACGTATTCGGCGAAGCTGAACTTGCCGAAGTCGGGCAGGATCATCGACATGACCCAAAGGCCCAGTTTGGCCGGCTGGTCGAGCAACAACGCGAGGGTTGTCAACATGCCAGGCTCCATTTCTGATGTCTGGTTCTGCTGCGTGCCGATGCGAATCATGGACTCGAACGGTCCGCCGCCGTAGGTTTGCCCGAGGGCCAGGCGGTGCATGTAGTCGCTGAAAAACCCGCCCAAGAGCGTGCCCAAGGTGGCCAACATGGCGACCGGACCGCTGAGGAACGTGCTGAACATCACGCCGATGGCGATGACCAGGAGCATTTGCAGCCAGATGGCGTAATAGCCCTTCATGAAGTTCAACATGAACGACGCCTCTCGGGCGCGGAGGTAGAGATCGCCCTGGGCCGCCCCGAAATATTGGGCCGGGGCCACGCATTGCAGGACGATCTCGACGTTGCCGTCGTCGACGAAGTCCTTGAACAGGTCGACCTTCTCGCCGTCGGGCATCTGAAGGTTCGGCGGGATCAGTTGCGATTCGGTCACGAAATCCTTCGACTCGAAGATCATCACTTCGACCTTCTTGCCGGTGCGAGGATTTCGCACGCTCAAGCTGCCGGGCACGCCCTTCTCAATATTGGCTTTGTAGGTGCGAAACACCTCGATGTTCATCTCGACGGGCAAGCCGTTCGGGAAGTCCTGTTCGGTGATGCCGTGGAAATCCCAAACGCACGCGGCCAGCGATCCGCCCTCGATGAAGCTGCGATAGGTCCACTCGTCGCCCACGTTGACGCCTTTTTCGGCGGGCTCGCCCGTTCGATCGAGGAACGTGAGCTTGCCATAGATCGGCACCCGGGCGGTCAACATTCCCTCGGGCGGGCCAAGATGATAGACCGGCTTATCGCCGTCCTTCTCGATCGTCAGAGGATGGCGATGGCGTTGCTCGGTCGCGACATATCCGGCGTCCGACGGCTCGATGGTTACTTTGTGGCGATGCTTATGGGCCTGGCTGGTGAGCCCTTCCATCGCGGCGGGCTCGCCGGCCACTGCACCATCGACCGGCCGAAGATCGTCGGCCGTCAGTTGATGGGCATGGTCGAGGCCGCGAACGACGAACCCGTAGCTGATGACGCCCATCACCGCCAGAAGGATCGTTCCGACCGAGAGAAACCCGATGATTCGGCCCAAAACGACTTCGCTCGAACGGACCGGCTTCGTGACCACCGTGTAGATGGTGCGATTTTTGATGTCGGCGGGCAGGCTCAACGCGCTAAGGAACAG
>JAEWUR010000347.1 GCA_023397045.1 Planctomycetota bacterium | reverse complement strand
GCCTGCCACACTTCATGCGACGGCGATTGGGGAAATGGAAGGACGAAATGACGAAGAACCCGTTTTCCGACAAGGTGCGAGGCCCGCCGTGGGCGAACGTTCGTGAATGCTTGTCCGTGTTTTTTTGTTCTCATTTGGCAGTTCAATTTCTAATTGGAGGATGATCGAATGTCGCGTCTACATTTCAATGTCTTGTTTGCCGCCGTATGTCTGGCATTGGTTTCGCCCGCAGTCGCCGCGACGACCTGGGACGCCTATGATGGTTTCATCCCCGGCCCCGACGCGCAATCGTCCAGCAGCGTTTGGCAGTACTTCCAGAATCCGGCCCACTACGTGAACTCCGGTTATACGCTGTTCGACAAGTGGGGGGCCACCGGGGCGGGTGATGGTTGGACCAGCGTCTCTCCCGACGACGGCTGGTTCTTCGTCGCCAAGGACGCGGTGAACGGCGAGCTCCTCGTCTCGCCCTGGGGAACCGACCCCTATACGACCAAGGCGGCGGTGATCGGCTGGAAGAGCCCCGTTGACGGCGTCGTCAACGCCAGCTTCTCCGTGACCGACCGCAACGGCTCGCCCGGAAATGACGGCGTGCGTTATTGGCTGTACAAGGGCGGCACGGACGATTCGGCCTATCTGGAGCAGGGGAATCTCGCCGAGGGCGGCGCTAGCGGCACGATCGTCCACAACAACATCTCCGTTGCGATGGGCGACATGCTCTATCTTCGAGTGGACCCGAACGGCGGTTATTATTGCGATCTGACGGGAGTCACCTTCAGCGTATCCGAAGTACCCGAGCCGAATGCCATTGTACTCGTTCTTAGCGGCATTCTCGGCCTCGTTTGCTACGCGTGGCGCAAACGCAGGTAAACGCGGGAAGAGTAGTAGAAGTCTCCCCTCTCCCGCATTGGGAGAGGGGAGCACACGACACCGGCAACCAATGCTCAGCACCAACATCGGAAGGAAGAGGAAAACCGTGACACTCGTTTATAAAATGCAGATCATCGCGGCGTGCGTCTGCCTGTTTTCGGCCGTTGTGCCTCGTCAGGCCGTCGCCGTGCAATTGGGCCATCTGCCGTGCGACAAGATTCTATTTCTCGGCAACAGCATCACCGCCTGCGAACAGACCGCCGAGGGCGCGATGTGGGGCCTGACGGCCAGCGAGCCGGCCAAGGACTACGCCCACCTGTTGGTCGGCAAGATCGACGCGGCGACCGGGGGCAGCTTGACGATGATCCCGACGACCATGCCCTATACGAATCCTGATGGCAGTATTGCGCAGAACGGCTCGAACGTCGTCAATATCGCCGACGCCTTTGAGCGGTCCTACCGTGCCTACGATGCTTCGAAGTTCGCGGCACAGTTGGCCTGGAAGCCCAACATTGTCGTCCTGCAGTTCGGCGAAAACATTCCCAGGAGCGGGGACAACGCCTTCGATGCCGCAACGTTTCTCCCTAAGCTGCGAGCGCTGGTGAACGATCTGAAAGAGAACAGCAACCCGGAGATTTTCATTACAAGCTACATTATGAGAGAGCCGGAGGGCTTGGCGGAGATCAAACGCCAAATCGTGGCCGAGGATCCCGCCCATCGCGTCTTCGTCGATCTTACCGCCGTCCTTCAGATTCCCGGGAACATCGGAGGCTACGACCATCCGAGCGACGCGGGAATGGCCGTCATCGCCGACACGATTTTTGGCGCGATGGTCGCGCAGAGCACGCCCGAACCGGGATCGGTCGCACTCCTTGCAACGGGAACGCTGTTGGTCTTGGGCTACAACTTTAAGAAGGCGGACAAGGTGATGAGAGTCAACCGCAGAGGACGCGGAGGATCGCAGAGAGAACAACGTCGATAAAAAGCGATGCTCAACGAAATAGGATCAACGTGAAGCCATGAATAAAAACACCTCCCTCTCTGTGTCCACTGCGTTCTCTGCGGTGATTTCATTGTCCGGAAATGCTTCGATACGTTGCCGATCACGAAAACGCGGTTTTACGCTAGTGGAATTGTTGGTCGTGATCACGATCATTGGGATTCTGATCGCATTGTTGTTGCCGGCGGTACAAGCGGCGCGCGAGGCGGCTCGGAAGATGCAATGCAGCAACAACCTGAAGCAGATCGGCGTGGCCATGCACAACTTCGCCGCAGCGCATGGGTCGTTTCCAATGGGGATCGTGTCGCGGACGAAGCTGGAATGGCCGTATTTCCTGCATCTCTTGTATCCTTATCTCGAACTGGATGGATATTTCGCGGCGATCCATGGCCCAACGTTCGATGCCGGGGCGCCCTGGTTGCCGTCGAGCACGCCGGCTCCTGAATGGCTTGCCATGGACGGCGTGGCGATTTCCGGATTCCTCTGCCCGAGCGATTACCTTGGGGCGTCATGTCTTCTCGCGAACGGCTTTCGCGTGGCCAAGAGCAACTACCTTGGCTTCTTTTCCGGGCTGCACGATCAGGCGGGGTTGTATCCAGCGCCGGACGGCAACGGCAACCCGCCAAGTCTGAGCCCGCAGGAGCTTCGGGACCTACCGCATCAGCGAGCCGTTTTTCGTTGTGAGGAGGTAACCTCCTTCAACGACATCACTGACGGCACGAGCAACGTGATGGCCGTCGCGGAATATTTGAAGGGAGTCGACGAGAGCGACGTCCGCGGCGCTTTCTATTCGAACCGTTCAGGGCTTCAGATGCTGTTCGTTCGAACCGGGCCGAATTCCGTCGGCGAGGACAGTCTCTACTCGGGATTCTGTACGGCGGATTACAACCAGCCAAGCCTGAATCTGCCGTGCAATGGCGGGGGCGGCACCCATGGTTACGCCACGTCGCGCAGCCGGCATCCGGGCGGAGTCAACGTGCTCTACTGCGACGGGAGCGTTCATTTCGTTCCCGACACCGTCGATTTCGGCATCTGGCAGGCGCTCGGCTGGATCAACGACGGCAAACCGATCAGCGTCGATTTCTAGGAGACCCTTGATATGAAAAGCTGTCGTTGTCTCCGTGGATTGACTTGCCTGTTGCCAGGGCTTATCATCATGGTCGTCGGGTGCAGTGCGGATGCGACGAATCGCGGCGCGATCGGCGGCCATGTCACCCTCGACGGCAAACCGGTTGAACAGGGATCGATCCTTTTTTTGCCCATCGACGGCACGGTTGGAGTCGTGACCGGCGGGGAGATCAAAGACGGACAATACGAGTTGCCTGCCGCCAAGGGGCCGGCTATCGGCAGAAATCGCGTTGAGATCCATGCGATGCGCAAGACCGGCAAGATGGTCCCGAAAGGTCTTGGCGGGACCGGCGGACTGGTCGAGGAGCAGGCCGAGGCCGTTGCGCCGCGTTTCAATGCTCAGTCCACGCTGACCGTCGACGTCAAGGTAGGCGAGAATATCGCCGATTTCGAAGTCACATCGGACTAAGGAGCACGTCCATGCGGTTGAAAGACAAAGTAGCGATTATCACCGGGGCCAGCAGCGGGATTGGGGTCGGAATTGCCGACGTGTTTGCCGAGGAAGGGGCCCGGGTCGTATGCGTCGCCCGGCGCGATACCGAGGGCCGAGCAATCGCCCAATCGATCTGCGATCGAGGCGGAAAGGCCGTATTCCTTCGGTGCGATGTGTCGCAGGAAGACGACGTCGCGGCCATGATTCGCGGCGTGCTCGAACAATTCGGGCGGATCGACGTGCTGGTCAACAATGCCGGCGTCAATTTCGTAAAGGCCTTCGAGGAACTGACGGCCGCCGATTGGGATCGCGTGATGGCGGTCGACCTGCGCGGCACGTTTCTTTGCATCCGCGGTTGCATTGGCCAGTTCCTCAAGCAAGGTTCCGGCAGCGTCGTGAACATCGCGACGGTGCATACGCAAGCCTGCCTGCCCGGCGCGGCGCCCTACGACGCGGCGAAATGGGGCATGGTCGGGCTGACCAAGTCGCTCGCCGTCGAATACGCCGCACGCGGCATCCGTTTCAACTGCCTCAGCCCGGGCTTGATCGACACGCAGATTTGGGACGACATCCAGGCTGGGGCCGAGGACTTGGACGCCTGCCTGGATCATTGGCGGGCGAACATTCCGGCCGGGCGCGTCGGCACGATTCGCGAGATGGGCCATGCGGCCGCATTCCTCGCCTCCGACGACGCCTCCTACGTCACCGGCGCGAATCTGTTGGCCGACGGCGGCATGACGAGCCAACTGGTCAGCCGCGAACAGTACCGCAGCAAACCCCAGCAACGAACGTAACGATCCTCGGATCGAAAACACCCTCCCCTGGCCGCTCCCCGGCCGGTTCTTCAACCCACCTTTTAATCGGAGCATCCAATGGACCGCAGGCGATTCCTGTCGACCGTGGCGCAAACCGTTCCGGCGTTGGCATTCGGCGACGCCATGTTGAGCGCCGGCCACCTCCTCGCGCAATCCCCGACGCCTCAACCGTGGTACACGCTGCCCGACCATCTGCCCAAAAAACTATCGATCAGCATGCTCAGCTGGAACTGGATCACGATGGCGACGCCCGGCGAGGCGTATCACGATCTGGAACAGGTCATGGTGGGCCTGCGCGAGCGCGGCTTTAATGCCGTCCGTGCTGAAACCGGTTTGAACTGGTGTTTCAACGCCGATGGCACTCCGCGCGGCGAAGTCGAGTTCGGCCAATGGATTCCCGGCTACAGCGACAATCTGACGAGCGCGAACGTCAAGGGCGGCGGCCGCCATGACGTGCTGAAACGTCTTGTGCACCTGATGGAACTGGCCAAAAAACACGGTGTCTACGTGATCTTGACCAGTTGGGAGTATCAGGACAGTTCGTGGCTGGTGGCCGATCCGCAGCTTCGCGCGGAGGTGACGGCCATCCCGCAGGACCAACGGTTCATGCACCTTGCGAAACACCATGACCGCTTGTTGACCCTCCTAAAGGAGAAAGACCTTGATCGGAACATCGCGTTCATCGAGGTCCACAACGAGCCCGATTATAGCGAGCTTCCACAGG
>JAEWUR010000320.1 GCA_023397045.1 Planctomycetota bacterium | reverse complement strand
ACACCGGTCGGAACAAGATGATTTCGCTGGTGCTCTGAGCGTCCCATCGCCACCCAAAAAATGGCACAATGGGCGGACGCCGCCTACCTGTCCGGCAAATCGCCTTCCGGCAGGCCGGCCGAATCGTCGCCGGCGACGCGCTGTTGTTTCTTCGATTTCTTCGCCCGGTCCGCCTTGGCCGCCGATCGGGCTTTTTCCACTTCCTCCTGCTGCTCCTCGCTCAGAACCGCGGCAATCTCCGCGTCACGCTGCTTCTTGATCGCCCGGCATTCGCTCTCCAGTGCCGCGATTCGATCCTGGTACTCCCCCTGGATCCGATAAATCTGCTGGCGTTGCTCCTCCGTGACGACCAAGCGATAATACGCCGGAAGACGCCCGTGCAGCTTCGTCGAGGGACTGGTTTCGGCCGGTTTCTCGGCCGGTTTCTCGGCCTGGGCCGTCGTTGGCTGGCCAAGATTCGCGAACGCGACGGCGAAGAGGCTGAAAAACACCGCCAAACGGAAATTTCGGAGCATGATTTGACTCCTTGTGGCAACTTCCTTTTCGTAGGCCAACCGCCCCCGGGCACGGGCTCATTCTATCGAGCGGACAGCCAAAATGGAACCACCGCTTTCGACAAAAAGAGGGGGTGGCGTGGATGAATCACAAATCATAGAGTACAATTGCTAAACGTATTCGGGGTCCTCCCCGATCCCCACTTTTTCTCGCATTCCAGACGTAGACATTTCCGTCGTAGAAAGACCTATTATGAACAGACGATCAGGCATTCATCTTCTTCTCGTCGTCGCCACCGTTTGCGCCTGCAGCTTGGTTGCGGGACCTGCCGCACTGATGGCACAATCCGATTCGCCCGACGCCGCAGCGCCCCAACTGGGCAAAGACAACCCCCTGGGCAACCTCGATGCCGAGAAGGAAGTCCCGCAATCGCAAGAAATCATGGAGGCCGCAAAGGCCTTCCAAAATCGCGATTTCGAAGGCTCGATGAAATTCTTGCGCGAGGCCGTCAAGAAAAATCCCGACCTTCCGCCCCCGCAGATCATCATGGTCGGCTTCTTCTCGCAAATCGGCAGCATGGCCGGCGTCCGAGGCGCGTTGGAACAAGCCGCTACCGAAGACCCGGACGATCCCGAAGCCTATCTGATCATGGGCGACCTCGCACTGTACGACCGCCGCTTCACGGAAGCCAACATGCTGTACCAGAAGGTCCAAGACTTGCTCGGAAAATTCGTCGGCAGCCCGCAACGCAAGGAAAAAATGGAGCCTCGGGTCTACAAAGGCCTGGCCATGCTCTCCGAAATCCGCGCCGATTGGCCGGAAGCCCAGCGGTTGTACGAGGAGTGGCTGAAACTCGACCCCAACAGCGTCGAGGCGTCCAACCGGCTTGCGTTCAGCTTGTTCCGGCAAGCCAAAATCAATGAAACCCTCGAAGCGCTGGAAAAGGCAAAACAACTCAACCCGGAAAACCTGACCCCTCAGGCGATTCTGGCACAGTTCTATGAGAAAACCGGCGACCACGACAACGCCACCAAGGCGATGGCCGAGGCGTTGCGCCTCGCGCCCGACGACCTGCAAACGCGCATCGTGGCAAGCCAATGGGCGCTCGAAACCGGACAGATCCAGGATGCCGAGACGCAAGCCGCCGAGGCGCTCAAGATCGATCCCAAGTCGCTCGACGCGCTGATCCTCAGCGGATTGGCGGCCATGTTCAAGAAAGACTATCCGACGGCCGAACGATTCTTCGAGCAAGCCCATGTGCAGGCGCCGCGAAACTTCGCCGCCTCGAACAATCTCGCCATTGTCCTGGCCGAGCAGAAGGATGACGCGAAACACCGCCGGGCACTCGAGTTCGCCGAGGCCAATATCCAGCAGAACCCGCGATCGGCCGAAGCAGCCTCGACCTACGGCCTCGTGCTGTATAAACTCGGCCGAACCGACGAAGCGCAAAAGGCGTTCGACGTCTCGATTTCCGGCGGCACGGCCGCCCCCGACACGGCCTACTATTTGGCATGCCTGGCCTATGATCGCGGCCGCGAGTCGCAGGCCAAGGAATGGCTCGACATCGCCCTGAAGAGCACCGGCCCGTTCGCCATGCGGCAAGAGGCCGAGGCCCTCATGGAAAAGCTGAAAAAGTAGTGCCGCACGACACAGGATTTTCCTAGTACGTCATCAACAGAGTTCATGCCACCGCCACACAAGCCGCTTGCGGCTTCGCAAGGAAGAACCAGCGGCAAGTATATCCTGAAAGACACACTAGGCGGTTGGTTCCATGGCCGTACTCCAAGTCCTCCAAGGCGATCAACCGGGCCGCGTGTTGCCGCTGGAAGGGACCGCCGTGATCCTCGGGCGGCATCCCGCCTGCGACATCGTTCTCGAAGCCGCCTCGGTCAGCCGACAACATGCGCGCATCCTGAACGTCGACGGCCAGTTCTTCGTCGAAGACTTGCATAGCCGCAACGGCACCTACGTGAACGGCCGTCCCATCACCCAGCGCCAAATGCTCGCCGAAAACGACGAGTTGGGCATCTGCGATCTGCTGTTCGCCTTCCACGAAAAGAAGCCGGACACGAACGTCTCGCCTCCCACCGCGCGCATCGGCGGCGCCACGGCCAAGGCCTTGATGATCGACGACGAAGATGATGAATCCTCGGCGGCCAACTCGGCCATGATGTCGAGAATGAACGTCCCGTCCGACGCCAGCGTCTGGCGGTTGGAAGTCAATACGGAAG
>JAEWUR010000304.1 GCA_023397045.1 Planctomycetota bacterium | reverse complement strand
CGTCAGGCACATCGACGCGCTCCGCGCTGTCCCAATCGTCGGCGGCCGGCTCGTCCGGAAGTCCTCGCGATCTCAGAATCTCCGCCTCGATCGCCTTCGGATCCACTCCCTGCTGGCGAAGCCATCGCGAAACCTCGTGATCGGCGATCGCAAGACCCAAGAGAATATGCTCGGTCTCCAACTCGACCGGCTGCGCCAATCGCGCCAGCCGATCTTCGGCCAACTGCAACGAAACAACAACCTCCTGGGAGGGTGTTTTTACGCAGGCTGAACCCCAGTCTGGTGGTTCGTTTTTTTTCAAATCCGGCCAGCGATTGTGGATTGCCGCGAGATCGATTCCCGCCGCGGCCAGAATTTGCGCTGCCCGACACTCCGATTCCGACAAAAGCCCCACCAGCAGGCATTCGGCCTCCAATTCGTCACATCCGGCGCGATTGCTCCATCCGGACGCGAAAACCAGCGCTCGTTCGGCGGCTGCGGTGAATTGGTGCCACATGACGTTTTTTGATGTTGAGCAAGGTAATGCAACAGAGATTCAAGCCATTTTGCCGCAAATTCGGCCTTCCTTTGGTCGGCCTTGTTGCATTCTTAATTTAACCCTCAATAGTGTGGCAAACATTGCTTCCCGTTTCAACCCTATCTTCCCTAACTTCCAACGGTGTACTTTGTTGCCTTGATTCACACTGTTTTGGAAGTTACAATTCCGTGTTCCATGAGATAGGCTTGTAGGCAAGGAGTGCCGACATGCGCAGGATGCGTTGGATAACCTATTTGTGGCCGGGGCTACCCCAGCTTCGGACTGACGGAAGTTGGTCCGGTCTGGTCCTGGCATTGGCAGCGGCAACGCTTCTGGATCTCGTGGTGTTGGCCAGCTTCGGATGGACCGAACTGATAAGTCAAAATTTACGTATTACTAGTTGGGCGGCTTTAGGAGTTTTTTGGATCCTTGCATCGGGTTGGTCGATCAAGACCGTGCGACGCCAAGCGGAAGTCGCCGATCCCCAACCCGACGAAGACCAATTCGCCGAAGCCGTCGACTACTACTTGAAAGGCGACTACTACCAAACGGAACACGTCCTCGAGAGGCTTCTTCGGAACAACCTGCGCGACGTCGACGCCCGACTCATGTTGGCTACGTTGATGCGGCACACCGGACGGCTCGATGAGGCCGCCGGGCAACTCGACACGCTCTCCCGTTTCGACGGTGCCGACAAGTGGGCGTTGGAAATACAAAAGGAACGCGAACGGCTGAACGAACGACCCGCGCGCGACGCCATCGCGGCCTAACAAAATCGCTTGCGGTTTCGCAACGAAACAAACCAAACATTACACCATTCGACCATCTGACTCACGATAGCACCGGCAAACGGATTTGCATCACTGCGGAGATAACCAATGTACGAGCGATTTACTGACCGCGCCCGGAAAGTCATGCAACTGGCCAACCAGGAGGCTCAGCGGTTCAATCACGAATATATCGGCACCGAGCACATCCTCTTGGGCTTGATCAAAGAGGGTAGCGGCGTCGCCGCCAACGTTCTGAAGAACCTCGACGTCGACCTGCGCAAGATCCGGCTCGAAGTCGAGAAGCTCGTCCAGAGCGGACCCGACATGGTCACGATGGGTAAACTGCCTCAGACGCCCCGGGCCAAGAAGGTCATCGAGTATTCGATGGAAGAGGCCCGCAACCTCAACCACAACTACGTCGGCACCGAACACATCCTGCTCGGATTGCTCCGCGAACAGGAAGGCGTCGCTGCCCAGGTGCTGATGAACCTCGGCCTGAAGCTCGAAGAAGTTCGCGAAGAAGTGCTCAACCTGCTCGGCCACGGCGGTGAAGGCGTCGAAGGCTCCGAACGGCCCGGCGGACTGCCCGCCGGACATCCCGGCGGCGAAAGCCAACGCGCCGGCAAGTCGAAAACGCCCGCGCTCGACAGCTTCGGACGCGATCTGACCGAATTGGCCCGCCAGAATAAGCTCGATCCGGTCATCGGCCGCGAAAAAGAGATCGAGCGGACCATGCAGATTCTCGCCCGCCGCACGAAGAACAACCCCGTCCTCCTCGGCGAGGCCGGCGTCGGCAAGACCGCCATCGTCGAAGGGTTCGCCCAGCGCGTCATCGAAGGAAACGTGCCCGAACTGCTGCTCGACCGACGCATCGTCGTCCTCGACCTGGCCATGATGGTCGCCGGCACGAAGTACCGCGGTCAATTCGAAGAACGCATCAAGGCCGTGATGAACGAAGTCCGCCGCGCGAAGAACACGATCCTGTTTATCGACGAGTTGCACACCCTGGTGGGCGCCGGCGGCGCCGAGGGCGCGATCGACGCCAGCAACGTGCTGAAGCCCGCCCTCTCCCGCGGTGAAATCCAATGCATCGGCGCCACGACGCTCGACGAGTACCGGAAGTACATCGAAAAAGACAGCGCGCTCGACCGCCGATTCCAGGTGGTCATGGTCGAGCCGTCGACCAAGAGCGAGGCCATCGAGATCCTCAAAGGACTCCGCGATCGTTACGAGACGCACCACCACGTCCAGATCACCGACGAGGCCGTCACCGCCGCCGTCGAGCTGTCGGGCCGCTACATCACCGGCCGCTGCCTGCCCGATAAGGCGATTGACGTCATCGACGAGGCCGGCGCCCGCGTGCATCTCAAATCGATGACCCGCCCGCCGGACCTCAAGGAGATCGACCAGGAGGTCGAGAAGCTCAACAAAGAGAAGGAAGAGGCCGTCGCCAATCAAGATTTCGAGAAGGCCGCCGCACTGCGCGATCAGGCCGACAAGCTCAAGAAGAAGAAACAGACGATCACCCATCAGTGGCGCGAAAAATCCCGCGAGACCGACGGCGTCGTCGACGAGGAAGTCATCGCCGAGGTGATCTCGAAGATCACCGGCGTGCCGCTCACGCGCATGACCACCGAAGACTCGATGCGCCTGATGAAGATGGAAGACGAACTGCACAAGCGAGTCGTCAGCCAGGACGAGGCGATCAAGTCGATCAGCAAGGCCGTCCGACGAAGCCGAAGCGGTCTGAAAGATCCCAAACGACCCACCGGCTGCTTCGTTTTCGCCGGTCCCACGGGCGTGGGCAAGACTCTGCTTGCCAAGGCGCTGGCCGAGTTCATGTTCGGCGACGCCGACGCGATCATCCAGATCGACATGAGCGAGTACATGGAGAAGCACAACGTCAGCCGTCTGATCGGCGCCCCGCCGGGATACGTCGGCTACGAAGAAGGCGGGCAGTTGACCGAAAAGATCCGCCGCCGCCCGTACGCCGTGGTCCTTCTGGACGAAATCGAGAAGGCCCACCCCGACGTTTTCAACATGCTGTTGCAAGTGATGGAAGAAGGCCGCCTGACCGACAGCTTCGGCCGAAACGTCGATTTCCGCAACGCAATCCTCATCATGACCACCAACGCCGGCGCCGAGGCCATCAAAAACGAATCGGCCTTCGGGTTCCAAAAGCCCGACGACGACGCCTCGTATGAAAACATGAAGGGCCGCGTCCAAGAGCAGATCGAAAAGGTCTTCCGACCCGAGTTCCTCAACCGCGTCGACGACGTCATCGTCTTCCGCCACCTGACCCAGAACGACCTGGGCGAAGTGGTCGAACTGGAACTCAAGAAGGTCCGCGAGCGACTGAGCGAACGCGGCATCTCGCTGGTCCTCTCCGACGAGGCCAAGTCCTTCCTGACGAAGAAGGGCAGCAACCTCGATTTCGGCGCCCGACCCCTGCGTCGCGCCATCGAGAACTTCGTCGAAGATCCGCTCTCCGAGGAATTGCTCAAGGGCGAGTTCAAAGACGTCGACACCATCACGATCGAAGTCAAGGAAGTGGGCGACAAGAAACAGCTCTTCTTCCACGGCACCAAGAACGAAACGCCCACCGAGCACGAACCCGTCGGTGCAGGCTCCGTGTGATACCGATTACGGGTTGATTTTTCCAATCCATCCGTGGCGCATCGTGGCGGAGAAAAAAATGGCCGATTCCGAGGTCGACAGAATCCGGCAATGGGTGGATTGTTGGAAGACAGCGGGCCTACGTTTGGAAGAGCTGCGCCGCAAGGAACTCCGACACGCCGATACTCAAGAATCGCTGCAAAACCTGGCAGGCGCGTTCGAGTCGTGCCGACTTCATCATAAGCCGGCCTCGACATCCGGACTGATCGAACAGCAACGCTGGTTCAAGAGGCTTGCCAAGTGATCGATTTGTTCCAAGTTGCCGGCAACGTGCAGGAGTTCTGTCGGCGCGAAGGATGGCGGTTTTGCTTCATCGGCGGCTTGGCACTCCAGCGCTGGGGTGAGCCGCGTGTGACGGCAGACGTTGATTTGACTCTTCTGACCGGATATGGAGGCGAAGGTCGTTACATCAAACGCCTCTTGGAGCATTTCGCACCCCGAGTAACAGACGCCGGGGATTTTGCATTAGCCAACAGGGTGCTGTTGCTCGCGTCACCGACCGGCATCGGCATCGATATTGCGTTAGGAGGTTTGCCGTTCGAAGAACTGGTGGTTGCCCGAGCGACGATGTTCGAATTCTTGCCGGGGCGACCGCTGCTTACTTGTTCGGCGGAAGACCTGATCGTTCTCAAGGCGTTTGCGGATCGTCCAAAGGATTGGAATGACGTTCTGTCCATCGTCATTCGGCAGAAGTCTCTGGATTGGCGCCACATCGAACAGCAACTGCGGCCGCTCGCGGAAGCCAAGGAATCTCCGCATATTCTCGATCAACTGTCGCGATTGCGACACCAAGGGGCCTGATGGGGTTCGGTTGCGGCCCAATAGCCTACTGCCCTCCAGGTTTCGTCGTGGTTTCTTTGGCTTCATTCCGCTTTCAATTCGCCAAAGCACCCGTTATTTCCTCAGTTGCCGTGTTTTTCTGTTTTGTGATATCGGTAGATTTTTGTTAATCGATAGGCTTTGCTCAAGCCGTAGCGTCGGCGGGTCGAAGTAACAGAAGAAGACCACCTGGGTCTGCATGGCGGAGAAACTGCACCTCCAGTTCGCAAAATCTCCCGTCTTGCCTAGATTTACAATGCCTGTTGCCTGGGCCACGGACGATTCATGAGCACGACGCCAACCTCCAACTTGCAGCCGCCCGTCTCGCCGCTGATGCGACCGGTGCTAGCGATGGTCGACTGGATCGCCGACCTCGGGGGACTGGTCATGGACGGCATCATCGGCCTGGGCCAGATCTCGGTCTTCGCCATGCGGACCGTCGGATGGATGCTCACCCGACTGCCGCGTCGCGAAACGCTGTTGCCCAACTTCTATCAAATAGGCGTCCTCAGCCTGCCGGTCATCGCCCTGACGGGCACGTTCATCGGCATGGTCCTGGTCGTCCAGAGTTACGTCCAATTCCGCAACCTGCACCTCGAAGCGAAACTGGGTGCAGTGATCAATATGTCGCTCGTTCGCGAACTTGGCCCGGTGCTGGCCGCCACGATGTTGGCCGGCCGCGTCGGAAGCGCCATGGCCGCCGAACTGGGCACCATGCGCGTCACCGAGCAGATCGACGCCCTGGCCAGCATGGGCGCCAACCCGATCTACTACCTCGTCGTGCCGCGATTCCTCGGCTGCCTGCTGCTGATCCCCGCCCTGACGATCATGGCCGACTTCATGGGCGTGGCCGGCGCGTTTTTCTACGCCGTCAGCCTGCTCGGCATCGATGCACATTTCTACTTGGAAAACTCCCAACACTTCGTCGGAAACTTCGATCTGTTCGTCGGTGTCTTCAAGAGCCTGTTTTTCGGCGCCGCCATTGCGCTGATCGCCTGCTATCGCGGTTTCAACTGCGATCCCGGCGCCGAGGGCGTCGGCCGCGCCGCCACCACCGCCTTCGTCTATTCCTTCGTCATGATCCTGTTGCTCGACCTGTTGTTGGGCATCGCACTCGACGGAATTTACTACAGCCTCTGGCCCGAAGCGCCAAAACTGTTCGGATAAAAAGTGTAAGTGAAGGAAGAAAGGGAAAAAAGAAAAAGGGGAATAAAAAGATGCTGTTCAAACAGGGGAACGCTAATTTGCACTAATCGTCACCAATAATCAGCGCAGATCAGCGAAGATTAGCGTTCCTTCTGATCCAAAATTTTTTTCCCTTTTCCCCCTTCCCTTTTTTCCTCCACATAAACGTTAGACGCGTTGATCATGGTCTCCATTCCCAACTCCGATGGTCACCCGTTGGTCCGACTCGAGCGGATCGGCGTCGATTTTGGCCGGCAGCGCGTCCTGCGCGACATCGACCTGACGATCCCGCGCGGCCAGACGCTGGCGGTCATCGGCGAAAGCGGCTGCGGCAAGACCGTGTTGCTGAAAACCGTCATCGGATTGCTCCGTCCAACCCGCGGAACGGTCTATTTCGACGAACGGAACCTCGCGGTGCTCAACGAGCGTGAGATGACCCAACAACGCATCCGCTTCGGATTCCTTTTCCAACAGGCCGCGCTGTTCGACAGCATGACGATCGCGCAAAACGTCTCGTTCCCATTGCGCCAGCACACGCGGAAAAAACCCGACGAGATCCGCGAGATCGTCCTGTCGCGCTTGGCCGAGGTCGGCCTGCCCGAAAACGTCCTGTCGAAAAAACCCGCCGAGCTTTCCGGCGGCATGCGAAAACGCGTAGGACTTGCCCGGGCGCTCGCGCTCGAACCGGAAATCATCCTGTACGACGAGCCGACCACCGGCCTCGATCCGATCATGAGCGATGTGATCAATGAACTGATTCTCAACACGCGCCGCCGCCATCCGGTCACCAGCATCGTGGTCACGCACGACATGCGCACCGCAACCAAAGTGGCCGACCGCGTCGTGATGCTCTATCCCACTTCGCGGCTGAAACGCGACGAGTCGCAGGTGATCTACGACGGGCCGCCCGACGAAATCGAGCAGGCCTCCGACCGCCGGGTGTCGCAATTCGTCCGCGGCGAGGCCGGCGAGCGACTCATGGAAATGCGCCAACAGAACGAGAGGTGAGTCATGGACGAACGAGTTATGCAATTTCGCGTCGGCGTGGTCTTCCTGGTCACGCTGCTGTTGATCGGCATCCTGCTGGTCATGTTCGGCAAGCTCCCGTCGCTGATGGGCCGCACCTACACGATCCAAATCGAATTCGACGACGCCGACGGTGTGACGAAGGACACGCCCATCCGAAAGAGCGGCATCGTCATCGGTCGCGTCAGCGACGTCGAACTGATCGACAATGACGAAAAGGTCATGGTCACGGCCAAGATCCAGGCCGACAAGTTCATCTACCAGAACGAACAGTGCATGGTGACGCGAAACCTGCTCAGCGGCGACACCGCCGTCACGTTCGCCGCGGTCCGCCACAAGCCGGGCGTCGGAAAACCCATCGATCCCGATACGATCCTGAAGGGCTTCATCTCCGACGATCCGACCGGCCTGAAGCAGGAATTGCAGAAGCCGATCGACACCGTCATGCGAACCGGCGAAGAACTGGCCGCCGCCAGCAAACAACTCGGCGCCGCCGCCAAACGCGTCGAAGAGATTCTCGACGCCAAGACGCAGAAAAACGTCCAATCCGTTCTCGAAGACGCCGCCGTTTCGCTCTCGACCATCCGCGAAATGCTCGGCGACGATCACACCCGCGAGCGGCTCACCCTGGCGATGAAAAAGCTTCCCGACACGCTCGACAACATGAACGCCACGTTCGATTCGACCAGCAAGGCCCTCAATGCGTTCACCGAACCGCAAGGACCCAACGGTCGATCGGCCGTCGACCGCCTGGTCGACACGATCAACATGACCGAGGCGACCATGCGCAAGTTCAGCCAGCCGACCGAACCCGATGGCGAAGCGCCCGTCGAGCAGATCAAGCACGCCATGGAGAACATCGGCGAGATCACCCGGCTGATGAAGTCGGTCATGGAACGCATCGATCGCGGCGACGGATCGCTCGGCGCATTGATGAACGACCGGCAACTCTACAACCGGCTCAACAGCACCGCCCGAAACCTCGAAGAGGTCAGCTACAAACTCAAGCCGATCGTCGACGACGCCCGCGTGTTCACCGACAAGATCGCGCGGCATCCCGGCGCGATCGTCCGCGACGCCGTCAAACCGGGCGTCGGAATCAAATAGGACTTTCCACGCCCGGACTTCCCTTCTCACAACCCCGACTCTCCCATATACTTAGGGGTATGAATCGCGTCGGCCGAATCCTCCGTCTGGCAGCCTTTTTTTGCACGGCCTTGCCGTGTTTCTTTGACGCCGCCAAACCGTCTTTCGCCCAACGGCCCGCCGTCGCGCCCGGCGGCGCGTTCGAACTCTCCGAGACCATCGAACTCGATCAAGTCGACAACACCGTCCTCGCGCAATGGGAGCGCGTCAAGTCTCTGCTGGCCGACCGCCAATGGACCGAGGCCGTCGAAATCCTCCGCCGATTGGCCGAAGGCGCCGGCGACCAACTTGTCGCGGCAGGTGATCGCCGCTACGTCAACCTCCAGGCATGGTGCCAAATGCAGTTGGCCGCCCTTCCGCCCGACGCCCTGAAACTCTATCGCGCATGGGTCGATCCGGTTGCCAAGCGATGGTACGAACAAGGAATCGCTGAACGGAACGCCCACCCGCTGCACAACGTTGTCGAGCAGGTGTTCGCCAGCTCTTACGGCGACGACGCCCTGCTGGCCCTCGGCGAAATCTCGCTCGAGTCGGGCGATTTTGCCGCCGCGCGCTGGTACTGGGAGCGAATCCTGCCCGTTCAACTTCCGGCCGGAACCACCTCGCTCTGGCCGAGTTACCCCGACGCCGAGATCGACCCGGCCGGCGTGCGAGCCCGACTCGTCC
>JAEWUR010000254.1 GCA_023397045.1 Planctomycetota bacterium | reverse complement strand
CACGCCGTACCGGTTTCATGCTGTTGGTCATTGCGAACGTCCTATGTTATTGCGTGCTAAGCTTTTACCAGACGGGCGTCGCCCAGACGGGATCGCGCCCCACCCTGGCCAACCCGGTCCAGGAGCGGATCGAAATGATCTCGGCGTTGACCGAGATTCGAGACCTGCTCAAGGAACAGAACACCCTGTTGCGGTCTGGCGAGGTGAAGGTCATTGTGACCGAACTACCGAAGAACTGACCTATATTGCCAACCCCAAAGATCGTGAACTTTTGCACGAAGTCTAGCGACCAGCGGGAGCGGGTTAAAGCCAGCCGAGCGGCAACTCGTATTGGCTGGCGGCCCTGCCGCCGTCGACCATCGGCTGCGTTTACGTTGTTGGAAATGTTGATGGTGATGGCGATCATCGGCGTCATGGTCGGCATCCTGTTGCCGAGCATGCAGCCGTCGGTCTTCGATCAGCTTCGGTCGACGGCCCAGGTGGTGGCCGCCGACTTGGCCTACGCGCGAAGCTTGGCCGTGGCCAACAACAGCAACTATCAAATCACGTTCAAACTGAACCAAAACCGTTACGAATTAACGCACACCGGATCGAACTCCGCATTGGATACGCTGCCAAAAACATCGTTTTCATCGTCGGACGATACCGCGACGAAGCACATCGTGAACCTGGAGGATTTGCCTCATGCCGGGCCGACGGTGCATTTGGCCGCCGTGGCGACGACCGGGACGATCCCGCAGACGGCCAACCATGTCGAGTTCGGTCCCTTGGGACAGACCGTTAGCGCCGATCCGACGACGATCTGGCTTTCGGCCGGCAGCGGACTCGACCGCCGGTTCATTCGCGTGGTCGTTAATCCGGTGACCGGTATGGCAATCGTAGGACCGTTCACGAGCAGTTCGCCGCCGTCGGGAATCACGCAAATACCATAACGTAAAAAAATCGATCGAGCGATAAGAGACAACCCCATGGTCACTTGGCTGGCGCGACAACGCTGTAGTCCGATCGGCATCGATATCGGCAGCCGATCGGTGAAGCTGCTTCAGTTTGACGCCGCGCGCCGCCGCGTGCATGACGCCGTGCGATGGGATCTGCCGCTCGAGCCTGCCCTGAAGCCGGAACGACAGGATGAGCGAATCGTCGAGGCGATCCGGCACGCCCGCGAAGGGCACAATTTCCGGGGTCGCGACGCCGTATTCTGCCTGAGTGCGAACAGTCTGTTTGTGCAAAACATCCGCGTCAGTCAAGCCACCGGCGATGAGTTGAACAAAATCGTCCACTTCGAGGCGGCCGGCCGACTGCCGTTTGCCAGCGAAGAGGCCGAAATCCGCTACATCGAGGCCGACGACGTTCGCCAGGGCGACACGGTGCGCCGCGAGGTCATCCTGCTGGCATGCTACCGGCCGTCGTTGATGCGGCTGCTATCGGTGGCCGAGGACGCCGGATTGCGCCCCGTTGCGGTTGACGTTGAGCCCGCCGCCGTCCAGCGTTGTTATTGCCGCCAGTTTCGACGCGATGACGACCAGCAGCGTCGGCTGATGCTGATCAACATCGGCGCGTCGAACACGGTGATGATCATCACGCGCGGCGCCAACACGATGTTCGTCAAATACATCGACATCGGCGGCCGCCATTTTGACGACGCGGTGGCCAAGAGCCTGAAAATGTCGCCGGGCGACGCCGCCTCGTTGCGACGCCACAACAGCGATCGCGCGGTCGCGCAACGCGACCCGGAGATCGAACGCAGCGTGAATGAGGCGGTCCGGCCGGTGCTCGACAAGTTGGGCCATGAGCTGGCCTTGTGCCTTCGCTATTACAGCGTGACGTTCCGCGGCCAGCCATTGAGCCAGATCGTGCTCAGCGGCGGCGAGGCGACCGACACGCTTGCCGAATGGATCGGCACGCGGCTCGATTTGCCGTGCGAGTTGGGGAATCCGTTGCGCCCGTTCGAACGCGAAGGCGTTTCCGATCGATTGGCCCAATGGGACGTCGCCGCCGGATTGGCGCTAAGGGAAGTTGAATAGGTCTTCGAAACTATGGCCACTGCACAAACCTCCAATCCCGGCCTCATGCACGACGTCGATTTTCTGCCGATCGAGTATCGCCAGAAACACGCGCGACGCCAGTCGCAGCCGTGGCAGATCTTCGTTGCGTTGGCTATTTTGGGGTTGGTCAGTGTGGCTGTGGTCGCCCAAAAATACCGTCGCAACGCCTTGGAAAGAGACCTGGCGACGATCGCGCCGGCCTACGATTCGGCGATGAATCAGCAGAAGCAGTTGGCCGAGTTGCAGCAGGAGTGTCAGACCGCCAAGGCCTGCGCGGATCTCTACACTTACCTGGAGCATCCGTGGCCGCGAACGCAGTTGCTCTCCGCGCTGCTGACGCCATTGCCTGAATCGATCACGCTGCAACAAGTCAAGATAACGCGCGAACCCGGTCCGGCCGGAACGTCGGCATTCTTCGCGTCGGCAACCGATCAAAAAACCGAGGAAGAAAAGCAAAAAACGCTCTCGCCGGCGCAACGCGATCTGAAAACGGTGGCCGACGCGATCGATCGAATGCAAACGGCGATCGTTGTCACCGGCGAGGCAACCGACGTCGCGGCGCTCTATCATTACATCGGCGAGTTGGACGCCGCACCGATCTTCGACAAGGTCGAACTGGACAGCGTTAGCAGCATTGGCGACCGGAAAGAGGGCGAGGGGCTCCAGTTCCGCGCGGTTTTGATCGCGCAGCCCGGCTATGGCCAGTTGGGAGGCCCGACAGGCGAGCCGCAGAAGAAGGAATAGCTTTTGGTTTCCTACCGCGGACGCTGTGCGAGCGGAGATACAAAACGTAAGGCGAACCCATGCCATCGAAACTCAAACAGAACACATGGATCATCACGCTGTCGCTGGCGGCCTTGGCGATTGTGTACGTCAAGTTCCTCTGGCTTCCAGGCCATCGGGCCAATAGCGCGATGTGCCAGGAGGTTGAAGAAAAACGGGCGTTCGTTACCCAATCGGCCGGTTTGGCTGCCGGACTGGTGGCCACGCACAAAGAGCTCCAGGAATCGAAAGCCCTCGTCGAGCAGTGGGAGAAGACAGCGCCCGGCAAACGGGACATTCCGGCCCTGTACGCGAAAATCGACGCCTTGGCCAAAGACGCTCATCTTACGATCGAGAAGCTCGACCCCCAGCCGATCGTCCTGCGTCAGAAACTCCAAGAGATACCGATCAACATCAACTGCGTGGGCAGTTTCTCGCAGATCTATGAGTTCCTTCGTACCCTCGAAGGACTGCCGGTTGCCATGTGGATCGAGTCGCTCCGGCTCGACCGGAAATCACAAGATACGCAAGATGTGCAGTGCGAGCTAAGCGTGGTCGTCTTTTCTGTTAATTCGTAGACTTCCGATTACACAAGACGCGACGATTAGCCGATAAACCGATGAGTCGGGAAATAGCACACCCATTGCGCGACCCCGGGAAGTCAAAACAGTGAGCCCAGGCAGCTTGGGAAATCGACTGAAGCGAGAAATCAAGGCCAACCCCAAGAAGGCGGTCATTCTTGGCGTTGTGACGCTTGTCGCCGTCTATTTCTGGGTTCCGCTCGTCTTGGGTTGGGCCAACAAAAACAAATCGAGGGTCGCCGCGACTCCCGTTGTCACAGCCAATGCGTCGACGGCGCCTGTCGCCTCACCGATTCCGAACGGATCGACGGGCGGCAACGAGACTTCGGCGGCCGTCCGGCCGTCGTGGGCTCAGGTTGCACAATGGAAACAGAACGACCCGCGAACGAAGACGGCCGACCCGTTGGCAACCGATCGGGATCCGTTTTCGCCAGTCAAAACCGAAACGATCAGCCCCGAGGAGGTCGCGGCCAAGGCGGCCAGCGCCAAGCCGGCCGTGCTGTCGCCGGCGCAGGCGGGCTTGGTCCTGACGAGCACGGTGGTTGGCCCGGAGCGTCGCGTCGCGCAGATCAACGGCAAATCCTATTCGGTCGGTCAGACGATCCAAGTCATCAAGGATTCGAAGAGTCTCGGAATTTCCTTCACGCTTGTTGACGTGCAGCCGCGTTCGGTCGTGTTGGAGTCCGACGGCCGGCAGTTCGATCTGGCGATTCCTCAGCCCGGACAATCGGACAAAATTGAGTTGATGGGAACTCCTTAGGAACAGGGAACAGGAGGTCATACGATGTACGAACGATTTGGAGGTCGATCGTAGGCAGCGGGAGCTTCGGCTTCTCTTGTTTCTCGTCGGTGCGTTCATCCAAGGGTGTCACGGAAGACCCATGAAAACAACGAGTCGTCTTTTATTGCTTGGAATTTTCGCCGCGCTGGGCGTTGGCGTGGCGGTGTGCATCGGCATGTATCAGCCGGTTGCCGAGCCGAAGCCCGTCGAACTGGCGGCCGTGATGCGACCGGCGACCGATTCGCCTGAGAGCGACATCATTGCATCGCGTGCCCCGCGCGTCTACGGTCTTGGCGAACCAGCGCACAACCCCACATCGCCGACGTCGTCGTTTCCAGTTCATCCGCCGGAAGAGATCGCCCCGCAAGTCGAACGTGTCGCGCCGCTGCCGCCGGGAGACCAGCCGGTGTTGGCGCCACTGCCTCCGGCCGCGACTGCTGAGCCGAAAACCGAAACGACCGAACCGCTGAAGCTGGAGACGACCGCACCGTTGGCGTTGATTCCGCCGACAACGCCGGAACCGCACGCTCCGGTCGAAGCAACTCCCGGCTTGCTCTATGGGCAGCAGGCCAATCCGCCGGTCGACAACAAGACGATGACCGAGGTCTTGGATCTGCTTCGAAAAGGGCTGAACGCGACGGAAAAGCCCGCCGCTCCGCCTGCACCGGAACCGGCCGCGGCCGACAAGTCGAAGGCCGAGGTGGTTCCAACGCCAATGCCGACGCCGAAACCGATTACGACGAAACGGGAACCCTCGACCATCGCCGGCGAGGGCGACGGCAAGCTCCGAATCCATATCTATGACGAGGATATCCGCAAGGTACTCGACCTGCTTAGCGAGCAAGGCAACTTGAACATTCTGGCGAGCAAAAACGTTGAGGGCAAGGTCTCGGCCACGCTCAACGGCGTCGACATCGACAGCGCGCTGAGCGCGATTCTCAAGTCGACGGGCTATGT
>JAEWUR010000206.1 GCA_023397045.1 Planctomycetota bacterium | reverse complement strand
GCCCAACCTTTTCCCCACCATCGCTCGCCGAAGCCGGGATAGACGGCATAGCGTGCGGCGATATGGCTTTCTTCGGGCAAGGTGAAGTTCCATACGTGAACGCGGAATTCGCGTTCCAAGAGTTGTTGTCCTTGGGATGTCAGACGCACGCGGCCGACATAGTCGCCGGGTGCGGCGTCGTTCGGCACGTTGACCGTGATCCAGACGGGCTGGGTCGCACCGGCGGCCAGGTTGACCGTTCCGTTGGGCAACAACGGGTCGGGCCACATTCCGGCCCAACCATCGCAACCGGCGGCCTGGGCGGGCGTCTTGCGATACCACTCGGGCGTTTCGCTGCGGTAGTAGTTCGTCGGATAGTCGATGGGCACGTAGCCGACGAGTCGAGTGTCGAGATCGGCGAGTTTCGCGCCGCCGGGTCCGACGGGCGCGTCGACCTCGACCTTCACGTCGGAGAGGTCGCGGGCGCTGCGGATTGCAAGTTGGAGGGGTTCCCGTTCGTTTCGGGCGGTCGAGATATGCAGCGGCTCGGCGTTGCGCGAAGGCGGGTCTTCGCGAAAGACTTTTTTCACGGCCGGAACGGCCCAAAGCTCGATCGCGTCGGCGTTGTTTGAGGGGCGACCTTCGACTCGGCCGAGTTTGACGTCGGATGCCTCGATCAGCGAGATGCCGCCGTGCCAGATCGTGCCCGAGGTGAACATCGTCAGATGGAGCGAGACGGAGGCGGCGTCGTTCGGCATGGCGAGCTTGCCGGAGAGCAATGTCCACCCGGCGGTCGCGCGCAGCGGCGGGTCGAGTTGCATCATGGGTTCGTCTTTGACGAGTGCTCCGTTGGCGTTGTGCTTATGGATATGGACGTTCACATCGCCCTCGGCGACGTCTTTGCATTTGACCCAGGCGGTCATGAAGTATTGGTGCCCCGGTTGAACCGGCACGCATTGGTGCCATCCTCGCCATGCGTTCGGCGCGATCGGCGGGACTTCCATTTTCACGCAGCGTTGTCCGACGTTCGGCAAATCCGGGGTTTCGACCGAGAAGACGACGCCGGAGTTCGGGTCGACCGGGTCGTGAGTCCAATCGTCGGGCAGAGGGTTGCCTGACGCGAATTCGGGATTCTTGATGAGGTTCGAGGCCAACGCGCCGGCCGTGACCGCTTCGGGATCGTCGGCCACGGGCTGGTCGCCGGCCAGATCGGGCGACGCGGACCAGTAGATGTACCAGGTTCGGACCGACAGGGCAGGCAGATCGGCGTTCCAGAGGAGCGTTTTTCCCAACCGGCGGCATTCGACAGGCTGGGCGCCGTCGGTGACGAGGAAGGATTTCGCGGTGCCGCCGGCCGATCGGGCGTCGACCATCGTCAGATCGACGACGATCGGGGCGTTCGGTTCGGCCCGGGGCGAATCGTTGTACGCCTTGACGGCGACGCGATAGTCCCAGGGGCCCGGCTGCTTGCTGGGATTGTCGCCGGCGGTCCAGGGCGTTTGATCGCCGATCTCGGCCAGGGTGATCTGTTCGGGCTTGTCGGCTGCGGCGTGCAATGGCGGCGCATCGAGGCATTCGAGTTGCACGTTGTCGAACCAGGCGGCGCCGGTTCCGTGCAACACGGTGCCGAGATCGGCGATGTTGGCCTCTTTGGGTGCAACGAACTCGAGGGTGACTTCCTTCCAATCGAACGTGCCCTGGCCGGCTTCGAGAAACGGTGCGAGGAGCATGGGGTTCTGGCGATTGCCGACGTGGATGTACCAACCGACCATGCCTTGGACGTCTTGGCCCTTGACCCAGGCTCGCATTCGATACTTCAGGCCGCCGAAGATTCCGATGTCGTTTTGCCGGGTGGAGATCCAGGTTGGCGCGGCATCCGGCGCGACGACGGTTTTGAGGCAGCGCTTGCCCGACTGCGGATTCTCATTGCTCCATGTGACGCTGTGCTGCGCATCGGAGGCATCGTGGCGCCAGGCGAAGGGGACCGAGTTGTCGCCGCTTTCGACGTCGCCGTTGGCACACTCGATCTTGCCGGAGAGGAAATCGGGGACTTCGGAGGCGTCGGGGTTATTGAAGTAGATGAAATAGACGGCGGACGCCCCGGCGGGACATTCGGTTGGCAACATCATTCGGCTGCCCGAGGGAATGGGACCGCGACTGATGACGTTTCCTTCGGGGGACACGATGGCGAAGAGCATCTCTTGGCCGGCCTCGTTGCAGAGGCGGACGGCCTCGGCCTGTTGATTGGCGAGATCGGCCTCGCCCGGTGCGGCGCCGATTGCCAGCGATGCGAGTTCACCGTTGGCAGCATGTGCCAGGTCGTTCTTGACGACGACGCGGATCCGGCCGCGCCACCAACCGGCTCCGTCTTGGGCGAGCGGCGGGCTCCACGGTTCGGCGAGCGAAACGGACGCCGCAAACGTCAGGAGGCACAGAACGGTATGGATCGAAGCGCGGACGGAGATTCGACGCATGGCAGGACTCCCGAGGCGTGACGTGTGGCGTGAGGATGGAAGGTGGGCAATCGCGAGGGTCGGCGTCGAGCGGGACTCGTGCGGACGCGAGCCGAACGACGTCGGGCATGGCTCTATCATCGATAATATCCGCAAGAATTGCAACACCTACACCGTTGAAGGAGGGTGTTTGGGTGTGCAGCACGCGCGCAGCGGAAAGATAGGGCGGCGGGCGGCCGTTCTGGGATGAGGGAGTTCGTCGGACCAGCCCGATGTCAGTCGGGCGGGGCTCCCTCGAAGATCATGTCAGCGCTTTGGTCATGGTCTTGCGAGCAGCTTTCGTGGGCCTGGACCGCCTCGAGCCTTGCCAGGGCCACCTCGTCGTTGGACGTGTGGAGAACGATCAGGCAATCGCTTTGCCGGGCATCGGTGGCCGCGTAGATGTGGCCGATGTCCAAACCTTCCTCGGCCAGGATCTTGGCGACCTGTTTGAGCGAGCCTGGCTGGTGGGATAGTCTGGCCAGGATGATGTCTTCCTCTTCGCAAACGAATCCGTTCTCGGCCAATAGCTGTTCGGCGCGGCGGTTGTCGGTCGTCATCAACCGGATGAGGCAATCTTCGCCGCAGGTGCCGGCCCCTATGGCCAAGATATTCACATCCTTGTCGGACAGCAGGGCTGAAATATGGAAAAGGATGCCGATTTCGTTTTTTCGGCGCACGACAACCTCTTGGCCCTTCCAGACCATCTTGACGGCCTGTTCCAATCGTTCCGCAACCGCAGTCATGATACGCTCCTTCTCCCAAGACGAGAGAATTCGAGACATGGACGCTGACGTTGAATTATAGGACTTGGCAACCGGTCGCGCGCGGTTGGAGTTGGGCGGCCGGAACGGCGCCGACGGCCACGATCGCTTTGCTGGATCAAACGTACCTCGCAAGAATGGCCACTTCGAGCGGTATGCCAAAAACTCGCCGGATTGTTGGAACACGGGGCCGGCTCTTGATTTGGGATGTCGTTGGGCGGGCTCTTTCGGCGGGAGAAAAAGACGCGCCCAAGGTAGTGAATCCTCCGTTCCCGTGCGTTCGTTTCGACAAGGGATACGTCGATGCGACACTTGTTGTATTGCGACATGAGCGGCTGGTTAGGAACGGCGGGAACGATCGGCGAATGGAATTTGGATTTTTTGATGCGGCGGCGAACACGTCGGCCCCTCGCGTTGGGTGGTTGGCTGGTTGATGACGCGAGGCGGTTGATCGGATGGGATATGCGCAAGTGTTTTTGGGGCATGGGTTTACGATGTATTCTTCGCGGCGGTCCGGTGGTTGGAGGGCGGGCAAATCGCAGGTTGTGGCGTTTCCGGCGTTTGCCGGATAACTTGTGCCATTACGCCTTGCCGCAGAATCGTTTTTTGCTACACTAAATTGTTTCGCTGAAAAGGGATGGTTCGGCCGATAAGCCTTGAACCACGAAAGACCGCTGAATTTAGGAGCCAACATGGCAAGGCGACTCCAAGTCAACAAGGTGAGCAAACGGCGTGCGAAGTCCAAGGTTCGGACGAAGAAGAAGGATCCGATTTTTGTTGACGGGCAACGGCCGCGACCGATGTACGTCGATTACAAGGACATCGAGTTGTTGAAGAAGCTGACGAACCGTCAGGGCAAGATCATTAGCCGTCGGAAGAGCGGTTGCACGGCCATCAGCCAGCACGCCGTGACGCGGGCGATCAAGCGGGCTCGATTCATGGCCCTGCTGCCGTATGTCGGCGAGTAACACACCCCACACGAGGTTTGATACCATGTCGGACGTCGTTTATCGGAAGAGCGAGTTTGTCGGCACGTCGTCGAAGTCTTTCAACGATGCGGCGGCCAACGCGGTTGCCAAGGCGGGCGAAGACCTTCGCAACATGAGCTGGTTCGAGGTGGTTGAGCAACGAGGCAGCATCGTTGATGGGAAGATCGGACAGTATCAGGTTACGGTCCGAGTCGGTTATCGCGTCGACTAGCCGCCGGGAGACTATCGTGCTGCGTGCGGGCTTTCTTTTTTTATTGGCCTGCACGGGCTGGGCTTGCCCGATGGATGCGGCCGAGACCGCAGCCGGGAGTCGCTCGGGCCAACCCGTTCCGTTGCGCTGGGCCGCCGACGCGGAAGGCGGCGCGCCCTATATCTGCAAGGCTCCGAACGACGTCAACAGCTACGTCGGTTTCGAGGTCGATCTGGCCGAGGCCCTGGGGAAGGAAATCGGCCGGCCGATCGAGTTCGTTCAATACGACTTCAAGAGTCTGACGTCGGGCTTGCAGCGCGGCGACTTCGATTTCGCCATGAACGGCGTTGAGGCCACGGCGGACCGGCGCAAGGCGCTTCGGCTGAGCCGCCCCTATTACGTCTACACGCTGCAACTGGTCGCCCGGGCCGAGGAAGACCGGTTCGCCACGCTCGACGGATGCAAGTCGATTGGCGGCGTCGTCGGCACGCTCGAAGACACGGCTGCCGAGCGATTGTTGGATCAGGAGGGCGTCGACAAGAAGGTCTACGGCAACCAGGTCGAGCCGTACGTCGATTTGGAGCTTGGCCGGATCGACGCGGTGCTGCTGGATTTGCCGATCGCTTCGTTCTATGCGCAGCCAAACCCCAAGTTGAAGTTACTGGGGGAATCGTTTGCGCCGGGCCATTATGTGATTGCGTTTCGGAAGGATCAGGAGCGGTTGGCGGCGC
>JAEWUR010000170.1 GCA_023397045.1 Planctomycetota bacterium | reverse complement strand
TTGGCCGAGAGCGAGCTGTTCGGTCACGAAAAAGGCGCGTTCACCGACGCCCGCGAGTCGCGGGCCGGCAAGTTCGAACTGGCCTCGGGCGGCACGTTGTTCCTCGACGAGATCGGCGACTTGAGTCTTGGAAGCCAGGCCAAGCTGCTTCGCGTGTTGGAAGAAAAAGTGCTGGTTCGCGTGGGCGGATCGACGCCGATTCCGACCGACGCCCGGCTGTTGGCGGCCACGAATCAAAATCTGGCCCAGTTGGTTCAAGAAAAGCGTTTTCGCGAGGACCTCTATTTTCGGCTGAACGTCGTGACGATCGATTTGCCGCCGCTGCGCGAACGCGGGAACGATATCCTGCTGTTGGCCGAGCATTTCTTGACCGATTTCTGCCGCCGTGCTCGCCGCAGGCCGCCGCAGTTGACCGCCGCCGCACGAAAGCGTCTGATGGAGCATCCCTGGCCCGGCAATATCCGCGAACTGCGGAACCTGATGGAACGATTGGCCTATCTCTCGACCGCCGATCGCGTCGAGGCCGAAGAGCTTGCGTTCATCCTTTCGCCGCGTGGGCAGATGCCGTCGGCCGCCGAACTCACGCGACCATTGGCCGAGGCCACCGATCAGTTTCAGATCGATTACATTCGCCGTCATATCGATCAATGCGGCGGCAACATGAGCATGGCTGCCGAACGACTTGGCCTGCACCGGTCGAACCTCTATCGCAAGATGCGGCAGTTGGGCATGGTGTAGAACACCTTGCCGAGGAGTCTCACGTCGATCCTGCACGCTTCCGATCGAATCGGTTGACGACCATCGTTCGAAATCGCTCGGCAATCAGGTGTTTTTCATCGGTTGTCAGCAGCCGGTCGGTCCAAAATGCAACGGCCATTACCGCAACCAGTGCGAACAGGGAGATCCAGGGTCCGAGGCAGATCAGCATGGGGAGCACGAGCACCAACTTGGCGCCGTCGTCGAGTTGGAAGCCCGATCGGCGGCTGAACCAGCAGGTTAGCACGAGCGACAGGGCATTGGCCGATGCCGTGGCCAGCACGGCGCCTTCCAGACCGAGCCGAGGTAGCAGGAAGATGTTCAGCGGGATGCTCAACAACAGCCCGCAACCGACCGCGACGCTCGCCAGACTTGCCTTTTCCGCGCACAACAGATACGTCTGCACGATCATCGACAGTCCGAACCACGTGCAATAGACGAGTGTCCAAGGCAAGACCGACTCGCCATAGCGGAACTTCCCGTGCAGGATGACTTGGAACAGGATCGGAGCGGCCAGCAACACCACCACGCCGCCGGCGAACAGTGCAAACCCGCACAGTTTTAGGAACAGCCGCAATCGCTGGGCAACGCGGTCGCGAAGTCCGGCTTCCCAATCGTGGCTCAAGTGCGGAAGGATGATGCCGCCGAGCATCGTGGCGACCGAAACCAAGAGCATCGGCACGATTCGCGAACTGTAGTAGTTGCCGACGGTGTCGAGTGCATCGGCCGCTGGAATGCGCGAGAAATGGATGATCATGTAGCGATCGACGACGCCGAACAGGTTGATAAGAATGCTGCCCAGCAGGACCCAGCCCGCGAAAGGAACGACCCGAGTAAAAAACTCCGACCGCGACGCCGGGGCCGGACGATCGGCTTGTTCGGCGCACGGTTTTCGAGCCCGCAGCGTTCGGGCGACGGCATAGCCGGCCCAAAGCACGGCGATCAGGCACGATCCGCCGTAGGCGACCAGCACACTCTCGGCCGTCGGCTGCCAACCGAAAAGCAGTCCGACGCCCAGAAGGGCGAACGCGCCGCTGCCGATCAGTTGCATGATCGACACCAGCCGGATGTTGCGCAGCGCGGTCAGCAGTTCGATCAGAAAATTGAAGGCGATGACCGCGATCAGACAGCCGGCCGCCACGGCCACCAGTTGCGACTGATCGCCGCTTCCGAAGATCAATTTTGAAAACCAGTGCCTCGCGAAAAAAATCCCGACGAACGCAACGGCGCTCAGAATCGTGCAAAGCACGGCCGAGATAGTTAAAAAGACGCGGAGTTGACATCGCTGGCGGTAGTATTCGAGGTAGCGGCCGAACGTGCCGGGAATCGCCAGCACGGCCAGCGGCGCGGCCAGCAGCAGAAAACTGAACGCCATGTCCCAAAGGCCCAACTGTTCGGCCGAGAGCCAGCCGCAGAACAACACCGATCGCACGAAGCCGATGAGCCGTTGGACAACGGTCAATCCGAGTAGCATCACGACGCTGTCGGCCAACGTGTCGGTCGGCAAAGGCGATGCAATTGACGGAGATTCGGGATCGTCAAACGATACGGACATGAGGAGTGGATCGTGGCTGGTGGATAGTGGATAGTAGCATCCGGTTAGCGATCGCCGATGGCCTGCTAGCTTCCGGTTTCGACGGCGGCCGGTTCTGGCGATTCCTGATCGGTTGCGATTGGCGCGGTCTGGTATTCAAATCGTTTTGTCCGCAGTTTTCTCGGATCCATCGTAACCCAATTCTTCAGGCGGATCATCGTGTTGTCGGCCGGGATGCGCTGCAGATGGAACGGATCGTCACCCGGAAAGTTGAAGCCGCCGTAGGCCGAACATACGCCCGCATAGCCGGCATGCCGGGCGATCTCGAACG
>JAEWUR010000142.1 GCA_023397045.1 Planctomycetota bacterium | reverse complement strand
TGTTCGAGCCGGCGGTCGAGGATGTGTTTTTCGAGCTTGAAGTCGGGGATTCCATAACGCAGAAGTCCGCCGAGACGGTCGTCCTTTTCGTAGACGACAACGCCGTGGCCCACGCGAGCCAACTGCTGAGCGGCGGCCAATCCGGCGGGACCGGAACCGATCACCGCGACGTGCTTGCCGGTCTTGTGCTTCGGGCGCAACGGTTCGAGGTCGTTGGCGAACGCGCGTTCGGCGATTTTATATTCGATCTGCTTGATGTTGACCGCTTTGTCGTTGTAGGCCAGCGTGCAGGCGGCCTCGCACGGCGCGGGACAGACGCGTCCGGTGATTTCGGGGAAGTTGTTCGTCGAATGGAGATTTTCGATGGCCTCGTCCCAGCGATCTTTGTAGACCAGATCGTTGAACTCGGGGATCCGGTTTCGCAACGGGCAGCCGACCGCATGGCAGAACGGTATGCCGCAGTCCATGCAGCGCGCGGCCTGCTGGGTCAGCACGCGATCGACCAGCGGCCGGTCGATTTCGTGCCAGTCTTCGATGCGTTCCTGGATCGAGCGGTGGCCGACCTCGACGCGAGGATATTGAAGAAATCCGGTTGGATTGCCCATGACGACGTTTCCCTGTGTCAACGTTCGCCGCCGTGCCGGCGGCGGCTAAACGAAAGTTATTTTTCTACCGCCGTGCGGGCGGCTAAACGAAAGTTATTTTTTCACCGCCGTGGCAGCGGCTAAACGATTTTCCATATCCGAAAGCCCTAAACTCGCGAGTCGATGCCGGCGTCTTCTAGTTCTCGGAACACTTCTTCGGTGGCCGGGGTTTGTTCGGCGCGGACTGCCTCGCGTTCGCGGAGTCGCTCGAGCGCTTTGCGATAATCGATCGGCATGACTTTGACGAACATGCCCGACATCTCGCGCCAGTTATCGAGGATGCGTTGCGCCTGGACGCTGCCGGTCCACTCGTAGTGTCGTTGGATCAGGTCGAGCAGCCGTTTCTGGTCCTCTTCCTGATAGATCGATTCGAGGTCGACCATGTCGAGGTTGCAAAGCGTGTCGAATAGTTGCCGCTGATCGAGCACGTAGGCGATGCCGCCGCTCATGCCCGCGGCAAAGTTTCGGCCGGTTTGTCCGATGACGACGACGGTGCCGCCGGTCATATATTCGCAGGCGTGGTCGCCGACGCCTTCGACGACGGCCACGGCGCCGCTGTTGCGGACGGCGAACCGTTCGCCGGCGAGTCCGTTGATGAAGGCTTCCCCGGCGGTAGCGCCGTAGAGGAGCGTATTGCCGACGATCACGTTGTTTTTCGGATCGAAGGGCGAGTTGGGCGGCGTCTTGACGACGATTCGCCCACCCGAGAGACCCTTGCCCAGGTAGTCGTTGGCGTCGCCGACCAGTTGCAGGGTGACGCCCTTGGCGAGGAACGCGCCGAAGCTTTGGCCGGCCGAACCGGTGAGCGCGATGTCGATGGTGCGGTCGGGCAGGCCCTTGCCGCCCCATCGCTTGACGATCCGGTTGCTGAGGATCGTGCCGACGGCGCGGTGGACGTTGCGGATCGGCATGCTCAGCCGCACGGGCGTTTTCGACTCGATGGCCGGCCCGAGCTGTTCGAGGATTTGCCAGTCGAGGTGATCCTTGTGGACGTCGCTTTGTTGGCGAACGCATCGCAGGGCACAGCCGTTCGATTGGTCGGGGACGGCGAACAGCGACGAGAAATCGAGGCCCTTCGCCTTCCAATGGTCGATGGCCTTGCGGCAACTGAGCCGATCGATCCGGCCGATCATGTCGTCGAACTTTCGGAATCCGAGTTGGGCCATGATTTGGCGGATTTCCTCGGCGACGAACGTCAGGAATCGGACGACGTATTCCGGCTTGCCGCCGAATCGGTCGCGCAGCTCGCGCTCTTGGGTGGCGATTCCGACCGGGCAGGTGCCCAGGTGGCACTTCCGCATCAGCAGGCAGCCGAGCGTAACGAGGGCCGAGGTGCCGAATCCAAAACGCTCGGCTCCGAGCAGCGCTCCGATGACGACGTCGCGGCCGGTCTTCATTTGGCCGTCGGCCTGGACGATCACGCGATCGCGCAGCCCGTTGAGGACGAGCGTCTGTTGGGTTTCGGCCAGTCCGATTTCCCAAGGCGAGCCGGCGTGTTTGATCGAACTGAGCGGACTGGCTCCGGTGCCGCCGTCGTGTCCGCTGATCAAGACTTCGTCGGCGTTGCCCTTGGCGACGCCCGCCGCGACCGTGCCGACGCCGACCTCGGAGACCAGCTTGACCGAGACCATGACGCCGGGGTTGGCGCACTTGAGATCGTAGATCAATTGGGCGAGGTCTTCGATCGAGTAGATATCGTGGTGCGGCGGCGGCGAGATCAGGGAGACGCCGGGCGTCGAGTGGCGGAGTTGTGCGATTTCTTCGGTGACTTTATGGGCGGGCAACTGGCCGCCTTCGCCCGGCTTGGCGCCTTGGGCCATTTTGATTTGGAGGATCTTGGCGTTAGCCAGGTATTCGATGGTTACGCCGAACCGTCCGCTGGCGACTTGCTTGATGCCGCAGTTGAGCGAGTCGCCGTTGGGCATCGGTTGATAGCGTTTCGGGTCCTCGCCGCCTTCGCCGGTGTTCGAGTAGCCGCCCAGCCGGTTCATCGCGATGGCCAGGGCTTCGTGGGCTTCCTTGCTGATCGAGCCGTGCGACATGGCCCCGGTGTAGAACCGCTTGACGATCTGGCTGACGGGCTCGACTTCGTCGAGCGGGACCGATTCGCCCTTGACGAACTCGAACAGCCCTCGCAGCGTCATCAGGTCGCGCGACTGGTTGTTGATGGCCTCGGCATATTCGGTGTAGAGTTGGCGATTGTCCTGGGCCACCGCATGTTGCAGCTTGACGATCGTGTCGGGATTCCAGAGGTGCTTTTCGCCGTCGAGCCGGAAATGGTACTCGCCGCCGAATTCGAGTTCCAACGCGGCGGGCGCGGGCGGTTGAAAACCCTCGCGATGCCGGTCGAGCGCTTCGCGGGCGATGGTTTCGAGGTCGGCGCCGCCGATCCGCGACGGGGTTCCGGTGAAATACGGATCGATGACCGATCGGCTGAGTCCGACGGCCTCGAACTGCTGGGCGGCATGATAGCTTCGAAGGGTCGAGATGCCCATCTTCGAGATCGTCTTCAAGATGCCCTTCTTGACGGCCGTGATGTATTGGTCGGTCAGTTGGTCGACGGGCGTTTCCTTGGGCAGGTCGCCGTTGGCGTGGAGTTTTTGGATGGCCTCGAACGCCAGATAGGGATTGATGGCGTTGGCGCCATAGCCGCAGAGCAGGCAGAAGTGCATGACTTCGCGCGGTTCGCCGCTTTCGACGACGATGCCGGCCTGGCTGCGCAGACGTCGCTTCAACAATCCATGATGCAGGGCGGCCGTGGCCAACAGGATCGGGATCGGCGCCTGCTTGGCCGAGATGTTTCGGTCGCTGACGATCAATAGCGAAGCGCCGTCGGCGATGGCTTGCTCGGCGGTGCTTAGCATACTTTCGATCGCCTTGCGCAGCGCCTTGGCCGGCTCCGTGGTCGTCGCATCGAAGGTGGCCTGAAGGGTCACGACTTTGAAATCGTCGCGCGACACGGTCCGCAACCGCTCCATGTCCTCGTTGGTCAGAATCGGATGCATCAATTTGAGTTGCCGGCAATGCTCGGGCGTTTCGTCAAGCAGGTTGCCTTGCTTGCCGGTGAACGACATCAACGACATGACCAACCCCTCGCGGAGCGGATCGATCGGCGGATTGGTCACCTGGGCGAACAACTGCTTGAAATAGTCGAAAAGCAGCTTCGGGCGATTCGACAGCACGGCCAAGGGCGTGTCGGTGCCCATCGAGCCGACCGGCTCCTGTCCGTTGGCGGCCATCGGAGCGATGATCATCTGCATGTCTTCGCGGGTGTAGCCAAACGCGCGGAGCCGCTCGGCCCGGGCCTTCGGATCGCTGCTCGACGGGGTCGACGGTTGGAACAACCCTCGGAGTTCGATCCGGTTTTCTTCGAGCCAGCGCCGATAGGGTTTTTGGCGCGAAATCTTGCCTTTGATCTCGTTGTCGACGACGATTCGACCTTCCTTGGTGTCGACCAGGAACATGCGGCCCGGCTGAAGACGGCCTTTCTGTTGGATTTTTTCGGGCGGGAATTGGATCACGCCGACCTCGCTGGCGAGGACGACGAGGCCGTCGGTTGTGACGACGTATCGGCATGGCCGCAGGCCGTTGCGGTCGAGCGTGCCGCCGACGAGCCGGCCGTCGGTGAACACCATGGCTGCCGGTCCGTCCCACGGTTCCATGATCGAAGCGTGATATTCGTAGAACGCCCGCTTGTCGGTCGAGATGTAGTATCGCGAGCCGAACGCCTCGGGAATCATCATCATGAGCGAGTGCGGCGCGGACCGTCCGGCGCGAACCAGCAATTCCATGGTATTGTCGAAGGCGGCCGAATCGCTCCCACCGGG
>JAEWUR010000131.1 GCA_023397045.1 Planctomycetota bacterium | reverse complement strand
TCCAATCGGAGAATCCCAAAATCCCGGAATCCGTTGTTTCTCTCGGCGACACGTTCACGCTCGCCTCCGGCCTGTTGGAAATTACCTATGTCTCAGACGCCAAAGTCGTTTTGCAGGGACCGGTCACGTATGAAGTCGATTCGGCCGACGGTGGGTATCTGTCGCGCGGGAGGCTGACGGCGAGGGTGGAGACGAACAAAGTGGTCAGTGGCCAGTGGCCAGTGGCCCGTGAGAAACAGAGCGCGTCCGGCATTCATCATTCATCATTCATCATTCAGCATTCCAACGCGAGTCCCTTGTTCGCGGTGCGAACTCCCACCGCCATCGTGACAGACCTTGGGACGGAATTCGGCGTCGAGGCAACCACGGACGGGACTAGCGAAGTTCACGTTCTCGAAGGGCACGTGAATGTCGACTTCCGCGATCGGCAGGGGCGCATCCTGCATTCCGTGACCCTCCAAGAAGGCGAAGCGCGGGAATATCGGCCCGACATGAACCAAGTCGAGGTCATCGCGGCCAACCGCTCGAAATTTCATTTTCCAGAAATCAAAACCGTGCATTCGCGTTGGAAATCCTATAGCAGGGAATTGCGGAAGGACCCGTCGCTCGTCGCTTACTACACGTTCGAGCCGCATCCGGGAAACACCACGACGCTGCCGAACGTTTCCGCGGCGGGCCGCGAAATGGATGGCGAAATCCACAACGCCGAATGGGTCGCCGGACGACTGCCCGGCAAATATGCCTTGTTGTTCCACGGCCCCGATCCGAACAGCAGGGTGGTTTTGCCCAGACAAGACCGATTTGCATTCCCCGGGGCGTTCTCCGTCGCCGTGTGGTTCAAAGTCGATCGTTTTACGGCGGATTGGCAGACTTTGGTCTGCAAGGGCGACGATTCCTGGCGATTGCATCGCAACGCAGGCGAAGATCGCATCTCCTTTGACACCGATTTCGATCCTCTCGCGAAAGACAGCAGCAACGTGCTGCCGGCCGCGGCCAACGTTCTCGACGACCAATGGCACCTGGTCGTGGCGGTCTACGAGCCGTCGGGCAACATCGCCCGAAAGCGATGGTATATCGACGGCCGACTTGACTCCGAATGCGAAACGTCGGCGCCGTTGCACCAGAACGACGTCGCGGTATGGCTCGGGGCCAACGGCATCCATCCGACTCGCGTGCTGGAAGGACGGATCGACGAGGCGGCGTTTTTCTCGCGGGCCTTGTTAGCAGACGAAATCCGTGCCATGTACAACGCCGGCGATCCGAAATCATCGCTCCATGTGAAGAACGATGGAGGACCCTAATTGCAGCAGAAACACGCATTACTGGGTTTCAGGAAAGTAATGCCGGGAGGCCGACCAACGGAAGGCCGGTGAACAGGAGTTTTTGGCCATGAACCACCCGACATTATTTACCTGAGTATCAATAATTCCCCTATCGCGCCTTGCTTGTTGCAATGCGTGGTAATAATTCGTTCGTTTTGGTTTTTTGACAACCGGAGCCCCACAGCTCCAAGGAAGAAAAGGGTTTGTATCATGAAGCGAAAGTGGACAAGAACGGCTGCTCTGTTAGTTGGTTTCGCAGTTCTCGGGGCAAGTCAGGCATTGGGAAGTACGGTTTTTTCCGACGACTTCAACCTGGCCAATGGGTCTCCGGTAGATTCTTCAAAATGGCAGGTCGACGTCGAGGGAACCAGCACGGTGCTGGTTGACGCCGGAACCGGAAACGGAAAGGTGGACCTTCAGGCGAAATCTCCCGACTGGAGCTTTCGCTCCGCCTGGATGACCTCCAAAGTGGGTGGAGATTTCTTATCCTCCGGCAGCGAGGTGATCTACTCCGCCAAAGTCTGGCAAACGGGTTCAAGCGACGCTGCGAGCATGTTTGGAATCAAAGATGTGCTGCAGTTCGAGTCTTGGGCCACCGGTGACTGGGCGATCAGGAATGCCAAATTGATGCTCGGCGCAACTCAGGTGTGGGCGGGCACATGGGATAGCACGGAAACCGTCTCCCCGAACCTCACGATTGCCATGACGCCGACGACGTACAGTGTGTCATTGGCTAACACGACCACCACGAGCGGATCCCTGAGCGGGACACACTCGACCACTGCAAGCGATGGGACCCTCTGGTTCCGGAGCTTTGCCATGACGCCCACATGGACCCATACTTACGTGGATGATGTTTCGATTAACCACGTGCCCGAGCCTTCATTGATTGGCATTGCGGTTTCCGGGCTGTTTGGTCTGCTGGCCTATGCCTGGCGCAAGCGAAAGTAACCAGCGGGGGGCCTCCTGGGGTTGCTGGCTGAAGGCGGCCTTTGTATTCCGCGTTATTGACGGCATCTGGTGGATGTCCGAAAGGCATTCACCAGTTGCCGCTTATCAAGATTCAGCGTGTTGTGTCATTTGTGGAATGATCTAAAAACAGATACGGCAAATAATCATGGTGAACCGTTCGCGGCGAAAGTTTCTACAACACTCGATCCTAGCTTCAGCTACCGCCGTTCCTTATTTCCATTGGGCAACGAAGGCCTTTGCTAACGAATCGCCTAATGACCGACCAAATGTCGGTTGCATCGGAGTCGGCAGCATGGGTTCGGTCGATGCCGCCGAACATGCACAGTTTGGCGACATTCTAGCCGTTTGCGATGTCGATGCCAATCACGCCAATGAAGCCAAAAACAGTCCGAAGATCGGGCAAGGTAAAGCCTATGCTTACGGCGATTACAGAAAGATTCTCGATCGGAACGATATCGACGTCGTCAGCATCGTCACGCCGGACCATTGGCATGTGAAAATCGCCGTCGAAGCCCTCCAGGCCGGCAAACATGTCTTCTGCCAGAAACCGCTTACGCTCACGTTGGAAGAAAACCAATTGATCCGTAACGCCTGCAAGAATTCCGACAGGGTTTTCATCGTCGGCACGCAACAGCGATCCGACGTCGGCACTTTTTTACGCGCCATCAACATGATCCAGAAGGGGTTGCTTGGCGACATCTTCAAAATCACTGTCGGCATTGACGGCAGCCCGACCGGCGGACCATTTCCGAAGATGCAGCCGCCTAACGAACTCAATTGGGACCTCTGGCTCGGTCAAGCTCCGAAAGTCGACTACATCGAACGGCGTTGTCACTATGAATTCCGCTGGTGGTACGAGTATTCAGGCGGCAAATTCACCGACTGGGGCGCCCATCACGTGGATATCGCTACTTGGGCGATCGGACAGGATCAACCGGGGCACGGCCCTGTCGAAATTGATGGAACCGACGCAAAGCATTCCGCACCGATGAAGGATGGCTATCCAATCGTCGATGATTGTTACAATACGTCCCATGATTTTGCAATTAAATGCAAATATCCGAACGGCATCGCGATGATCGTCGATAGCCGTAGCGACAATGGCATTCTCTTTGAGGGCACAAAAGGTCGTGTCTTTGTCAACCGTTCGAAGATCACCGGCAAACCGATCGAAGAGAATTGGGACAAGGATCGCTACGGGCCTGAGGATCTCACGCGACTCCACAAAGGCAAACCGCACGAACGACACAAAGAGAATTTCTATCGCTGCATTCGCGAAGGAGGTCTGCCCGTCTCCGACGTGTTCAGTCACGTCCAGGCGATGAACACCTGTCATTTGTGCGCAATTGCCGCGCGACTGGGCCGAGCCATCCGCTGGGACCCGAAGACCGAGCAAATCGTCGGCGACGAACAAGCCGCGGCCTTCTTTGCTCGCACGCCACGTCAGGGATTTGAGATTCCAAAGGGTTAGTTCCATGAAAAACACTGCCATGTTCTGCAACGCGAATATCCTGGGAGGAGTAGGCGTTTGTCAATGAAACGCATCGAAATATATGGAAACCTTTTCTATTAGAGGAGATCCGTGTCATGGCTCGACAAATCTCAGCATGGGGTGAATTCTTGGGGCGTCTCGTTCTTGGCAAAACCAAGAAGACTCCAATGCATCGTGTGCAATCCTGTCGATTGTTGCGCTGTGAGCCGCTCGAATCGCGAACCCTCTTGTCGGTCTATCACGTCGATTCCATCGGCGGAAACGACAACAATGCTGGCACGGAAGCGGCCCCCTGGCAGACCCTCGGCAAGGTGAACGATACGGATCTCGGCGCTGGCGACACCATTCTGTTCAAACGCGGCGGAGAATATCGTGACAACAGGAATCTGGTTCCCCAAGATGGCGACTTAAACAATCCAGTCACTTTTGGCGATTATGGCGATCCCAACCAGCCGCTACCCAAAATCCTCGGTTCCGCCGAACGGAACTACGTGAGCGATTGGTCCCTAGTGCCCGGCACCACCAATATTTGGCAGACAACTCGCGCGCTCTCCTCGGTTTCGACCACTAACAGTACCGAATTGGTGTACAACACAAGTTTTTCCAACCTCAACAATTGGTACAAAGTCACCAGCGATGGTGCGAGTGCTTCCTTTACCGCATCCTCCGGTGCCGGCAAAATTGTCTGCTCTAACCCGGGCACATACAACTACTCCCTCCAAGCCCGCATAGGCGGCATTACTCTCCATGATGGCGATTATTATTCACTCAGTTTTCAAGCAAAAGTGAATACTGGCACTATCATACTTCCTAAGGTTACCTTGTATGAAGGTGCTGATGTCGCGGATATTATCGACAGCTCGGCAGGCGCTACTCCCACCATCACGACAACATGGACAACCTACACCATACTCTTCAAAGCCAATGCGTCTACAAGTTGCTGGCTTTCATTCTATTTGGGCGGATATTCCGGAACAGGCACGCCCGGACTGCCCGGTGGGAGAACTTTCTATTTGGACAACGTTAGTCTGAAAAAGTGCTTGACAATGAACAATGAACGGCTTCTCGATGCAAAGGTCGGCAACCTCATCTTCAATAATGCCGATACAAGCATGGAGAATAATAGCTGGTCTGGATACCGATGTGCTGTTCCATTGGATGCAAATGGGAATCCTATCGAGACCGTTGGGAACATAATAAACTCCGTCAACACTCTTCAACCTGGCAGAACCACCAAGGAAGGAAACTACTACACCAAAACAGATTCCGATGATCACACCACCTTGGTCTACCTCTATTGTGAACAAAATCCCGCTGTTCAATATGTCGATATCGAAATCACTCTTGATGGCGCCGTTGTCGATGCGGGCAGTTACACGATCTACGAATACCTCGACATCCGCTATGGTGGCAGCCATGGCGTCTGGTATCAGAACGACTGCTACAGCACTATCAGCAGTTGCAATATCGCGTATTGCGGCGGTGCAGGTTTTGGCGCAGTAACCCGACATGGAAATGGCGTTGAAATTTATAGTGGCGCATCGAATATCACCGTCGAAAGATGCGATGTTTGGGAAATCCTTGACGCTGGCTTTGGCGTCGAGGCACGTGGTGGCAACACGATCGACAACGTGCATGTTGAAAACAATATTGTCTCAAACTGCGGCATGGGATGCATCGTCGATTCGGATACCGGTTCGACAATTCAAAATGTCTATTTCGTCAATAACACCATTTCCTATTCGGGTTATCAAGCGCTCGGGGGATCGCAGTGGACCGGCAGCGCCGGACAAAATGGCGTAGGCATTCAACTCACCGATTTGTATGGCACTGTTAATAGCCTTTTCTTCTACAACAACATCGTTGCCATGGCCTCTTACGTCGGCATGACGATCCAGAATTTCACCGACTGGGACAACACGACACTTGATAATAACTTGTATTACATGGATACAAACGTCGCCGTAGTTCACGATCGCTGGGGCACCAACTATTATATGCCAGAAAGAATACTTGGAGCAGGAGAAAAGAGTTTCGAGAGTTGGTACGCCGACAGCAACAAGGATCAGAACTCCGTTGCCACAAATCCAATGTTCGTCGACCCGGAAAACCGCGACTGTCACCTAGGGTCCATGTCGCCGGCAATTGACGCTGGAAACGAGGTAGACCTATCTGAAGACTACGACGGCGCCATGCGCCCACTTGGCTTCGGCTATGACATCGGGGCCTTCGAATGCGTACCCTACTATTCGTCGCTCGTCAACCTCGACTTCAACAGCTATCCATCCTACATCACCTTTGCCGGAACTGCTGTTCTCGGCGGAGGCACATGGAACGGCGTCAGTATGCCTGTTACCACCAGCTATACAGCAAGCAATCTAAGCGACTCGACTGGCGCGGCCTCAGATATCGTTGTCGCAATTTCCTCCTCTTATAACTTGGGCGCCAACGACAACTCAAACAATGACACAGTCAATCCCCTGCTGAGAGACTACGTCCACAACAACTACGGCTCGAATATCAACGTAATGCTCAGTGGATTGGTGCCGTATGCCAGCTATGCCATTGTCATTTACGCCGCCGGCGATGGAACCGATCAGGGTGTGTCGATCGCCGGCGACGTCACAGGGACGACAAACGCCGATTATCGGACATCGTATGCCATAGGCGTCAACTACGTCATCGCTTCGGCCGTCGCGGACAGCAGTGGCATTGTGACATTCACCTTATCCCCAAACGGCAGCCAAACGGTCGCCTTGAATGGCTTGCAGATCGGAATGCAACCTCCGACAGATCTTGTCAACGTTGACTTCAACGGCTGGCAGAATCAGGCTACGTTTACCGGCGATGGTGTTCTCGGTGGCGGCATGTGGAACGGCATCCTCGCTTCCGGCAGCACCCCCTACACAGTCAACAATTTGCTCGATTCCACTGGCGCTGCCACAACTATCGATGTGTCGATTTACTCGTACTATTTGGGCAACCACTACAACTCTACTGGCAGCATGAATGACTTACTGAGCGACTATGCCTCAAGTCATTCAGGAGTCCCCTTGTTCGTAACGATTAGCGATTTAGTGCCTTATGCGACCTATGGCTTGGTCATCTATGCCGCCGGTGAAAACAACTCACAAGACGTCAGCATCACTGGCGCACTCACCGGCACGACAACCGCCGATCAACGCACCTCCTACGTCGAGGGTGTCAATTACGTGATCGGAACAGCCACCGCCGATAGCAGTGGAGCGTTGACACTCACGGTGGATAATCTAAACAGTGAATATTCCGTGGTGAACGGACTGCAAATCCGAAAGCTTAGTGTAGTCGGCGGTAGCAGCTTCATGATGGCGGCCTCGACGCTCGAAAGCGTCGTGATCAATGACAGTTCCGCGCAACGTTCCAGCGTCACCTCGTTGACGCTCACGCTTGACGAAGATGTAGT
>JAEWUR010000772.1 GCA_023397045.1 Planctomycetota bacterium | reverse complement strand
CGATGAAATGCAGCGAGGTCGAACGTTCAAAGCAGCCGTCAATGCCTGTCTGGCGGCAGAAATCCAAAAACTCAGTGCAGCAGCCCATCGCGACGTGCTGGCAATAGTCGATTCGGTCGCCGGTCGTCGAATCGACGAACGAGCCGGCACGTCCGCCGAGTGTGCCCGCCTGCTCGAATAGCTCGACGCGAAATCCTCGGTCAACCGCAGTCGCGGCAGCCGACATTCCAGCCAATCCACCGCCGACAATGGCAATCGACGGCATCGGGCCGGCCGAGGGCAAAAAAGTAACGTCGGAAGACGCTTCCTGAACCGGCGACAACATCCATCGCCCGGCCAAAAAAAGTTTTTCCAGCTTGCTCAATCGAACCGTTCCCGACAGCACGTCGGCGGGACGACGCGCGATCTTCTGCAACAACGCGTGATAGGTCGCCATCATCAGCCCGAAGATCCGTCGCCCCGCCGGATCGAGCCATTCCATCAGCTTCTCGCCGGCGGAATAATAACGTTCAGCCCGGGCGATTTGTTCCTGCATCAACCGATCGAATCGGGCGTCGGCCACGGCGGCTCGCAGATCGTCTTCCGTATAGCCGCACGCCCGCAACTCCTCCTGCGGCAGATAGACGCGGCCCGCCGCGGCGTCCTCCCGAATGTCGCGAAGAATGTTGGTCAACTGCAACGCAATGCCCGCCTGCCGCGCAGGCTCGAACGCCTCGGCACCGCGAAAACCCCAAACGTAAATGCACGCAAGGCCCACCGCCGAGGCCACGCGCTCGCAGTATTTCTCCAGATCCGCGAACGTCTCGTAACGCCGGCGGTCAAGATCCATCTCCACGCCGTCGATCACGGCGAAAAGATGCGCGGGCGGAATGTGAAACCGCCGCACTGCATCGGCCACCGCGGGAAGCAGAGAATGCTGAACGCTGAATGATGAAGGATGAATGTCGGACGCGGGGTTCGGTTCATCCGCTTCATCAAGAAGTGCCTGCTGCAATGCGGATCGCCACGCGGCGATGGCCTCGCACCGCGTTTCGGCCGTCGAATCGTCCGCCAAATCGTCCGTGTGACGCATGAAGGCGTAGAGCGCCTCCATCGCGCGGCGCTGGTCGCGAGGCAGCAGCAGAAACCCGATGGGAAAGCTCGAACCCGCCCGCCGCGTCATCCGACGGCAGTGCGCGTAGCTCGTTTCGATCGTGTCGCGCGAGTGCGTCATGCGTGCCACCAACAGCCGATCAGCAGCCGGAGTTTGTCGAGCTTGGATACCGTCGGCCGATGCGTCCAGACGTCGAACGACTGCCGCCGGATGGCCTTTAGCGTAGCCAATCCGCCGTGAGCGAACAACGCCACCGGCAGCCGAAGCCCGCGCGGCATCGTCCCGGCCAACGGCAGGCCGTCGCGCAACAACCGCTCGGCCCGGTCCACCTCGAAAGCCAATAATCGGCGAAAGGCGTCGTTGCATTCCCGGCGAGCAAACATCGATTCGTCATACCCGAACCGACGGCAGTCCTCCCGCGGCAGGTAGATTCGGCCATTGTCCCAATCGCGGGCGACATCCTGCCAAAAATTGGCCAACTGGAGGCCCGTGCAAATCGCATCCGACTGCGGCGTCCGGTCCGGCGTGCAACACTCGCCGAGATACAAAATCATTCGGCCCACCGGATCGGCCGAGTGACGGCAATATTCCATCAGTTCGTCGAACGTCTCGTAGCGCGTGATCCGCTGATCCTGCCGGAACGCAACCAGAAGATCGGCGAACGGCTCTTGCGGAATGTCAAATTGTCGAATCGTCTCGCCCAACGCGACGAACACGGGATGAACGGCCCGGCCCTCGTAGCATTCGTCGAGCTGCTTGTGCCAATCGTCCAGCAGGGCCAGGCTCTGCCGAGCATCGCCGACCTCGTCGGCCAAATCGTCGGCCCAGCGGCAATAGGCGTATATGTTGCAAACGTGCTGCCGCAGATAACCCGGCAGAATCCGGCTGGCCACCGTGAAGTTCTCGTAATGCCGTTCGGCCAACCGGCGGCAAAAACGCTCGCTCTCCAACAGCGTTGGCGGACGGCTGAGCCGGAGGTCGGGCGGGTCGAGGTGCATTTTTTGGGGACGGGCCGAGGCGTTCAAAAATTGGCCGATTTCCGGTCTTCTTCCTATGGCTTTATAACGGTATTTCGGTGAACGGCCAATCCCTACATCTTGAAGTTGAACGTGTGCGCAACCAGACGCCACAGACGCGTCCCCAGCGGAAGCCAAGCCGTATAGACCCGCGCTTGTCCTCGAATGCCCAAAAGCACGACCCCGTCCGGATCGTCGATCGGAACCCTGGCCTGATACGACGTACTCATCGGATGCTCCTCCCCGGTATGCGGGTCGGTCTTCGTCGGCAACTCGCCGCCCGAACTGGTTTTCAGTCGCTGCGGCGTCACGGTCAGCGGGTCTTCGGCGATTTCCGCAATCTCGCCGTGCAGCGTCAGCGACGGAAGACCCTCGAGTTTGATGTCAACCTTCTGACCGTCGCGAACAAGACTCCGATCCGCCTGATCCACCACCAACACGGCCTCGAGCTGCCTCGGATTGCCGATCTGGCAGAAGAGCACGCCTTGGTCCAGCGTCGAGCCGAGGTTCTCAGGATCCAACGGCGTTCCAGCCCAGACGGGCAGTTTTTCATCGTCCCGTTCGCGCTGCGGAACGAGCGTCGGCGGCAAAACCGTCCCGTCGATCGGCGCCACCATTTTCAGTCGCTCCTGATCGCGCTGTTTCTCGCGCAGTTGATCCTCGGCGGCCGCCAAAGCCTCTTCGATTTGCGGAATCTGGTCGGCGACGCGCGGATTCCTGATGCTCTGTTGCATCATGCCGTCGAGCTTCGTGCGATACTCGTTGATGCTGCCCTCCGCTTCGGCAACCTTCAGTTCGAGATCAACGTTATGAAGTTGGGCAAGTTCCTGCCCGGCGACCACCTGCTGCCCGGCCGTCACGTATTGCTTGACCAAGGTGCCGGCGACTCCGACATAGACCGGCTGCGCGTCGCGCGGTTGAACTTCGAGGGTGCAGATCACGCTATAGGGCAGCGGCACGAAAAAGACCGCCATCAACACGGCGCTCAGCACGCCCAGGCTGGTGTAGAAACGCGGTTTCTTCACTTGTTCGATCCTCCCCGGCACGTAAAAAAACTTGCCCGCCCGATACAACGGCATAATCAACAATCCGTACAGCGACATCAAGACGATGCCCTGCCCGACGATCTTCAAATCGTACGACTCGAATAGCTTGTAGAGGAACCAGCAGATCGAGAAGGTGACAACCCAGCGGTAGGCCGCCGCGGCCACCGAATACAACGCGAAAAAAATCTGATTGCGCTGCGGCAAGAACGGATCCTCGGGCGGTTCCATGCCCAGGAACCACTCGCTCATCTTGCGGTTGAGGATCGACGTGGCTTTCTGCCGAAGGTTGGGGATTTCCGTCAAATCGGACAACACGTAATAGCCGTGGTTACGCAGCAACGGGTTGGCGTTGAAAATGATCGTGCTGACCGACGAGATGAACATGACGTTCAAGCACAGGTTGTGGAACAAGCCCGGCTCCGAGAACCACCACAGGAACGTGCAGATCGACGAGAGCACGATTTCGACATAGATGCCCGCCGCGCCGATGGCCGCCCGGTGCCACTTGCTCGGCAACAACCAGGAATCCGAGACGTTGCAGTACAGGCACGGCGTCAGCACC
>JAEWUR010000759.1 GCA_023397045.1 Planctomycetota bacterium | reverse complement strand
AACGCGATCAAAATGCCGATGATCGTGATCACCACAAGAAGCTCAACAAGCGTGAACCCCGTCCTGCAATGGTAGACGTCGGATCGTGCTCTTAAAGACATTGGTTTTTCCCCGCAAACAGTTATGAGTCGAACAGTCTCCGTTGTCCGCGCAATACGCGGCGACGCATCTGCCAGCCGTATCGAGCATCCGACTTGCAATGACTAACACCGTGTCTCCGCCTGTTCCACACGCGTAGCAACACTGCGGCCGCCGTAGCGGCCATGATTAGGGTGCTTGGCTCTGGCGCGATCATTGCCGTAAGCGCGTCAGCCACCATTTGATGGCCGAGTTGACCTGGATGTTGAGGATCGCCGGCATTGTACAGATCACTCATGTTGTTGCCTGGAACGGCGGCGAAGTCCGCGTACATCTGCCAGACGTCCAACAGTTCTACATCCTCGGCCGCAGCAACGTTTCTGACCACCTGAGCGTACGTGCCTAACAAGTCGTTTCGCCACGGTTCCTCACCGTCGGGGCCAAGGTCCGTCGTCTTCAATTGATTGGGCGTCATAAGGATGACTCTTGTCTGATCGGCCTTCATCGCACTAACCATGTTGGTGAGGTTCGCGGCGTAGTTGCCGAATGCAGCGTGTGGGTGGTCGACCTGGGTTGCCGCATCAATCGGCACGTTCGAGTAGTTCGTGCCGTCGTAAACCCAACAATCATTGATTCCGAACTGGATGATCACGATGTTGGGAGCGTGGCTCCGTACATCGAGATCTAGCCGTTGCAGCGCGTTGTACGTGGTATTGCCGCCGACACCAGCATTGTACACCGTTACGTCTGCTAACAGCAAACCCGGCAATTCCTCCTGAAGGATCTGGGCATATACCCTCGGCACTGTTGGGCGGACAGCCGTTGTAGAATCGCCAAAGGCGACCACAACGACCCCGTACGCAGCGTTTTTGCCCATCATTTCGATACCCATAGCGATCGCGGCCACCACCGCCGTTGTCAGTAACGGTTTGCTAAACATGTTCTGATCACTCCAAGTTGAAACTAGCACATATCGTTCCATTATATGCAGCGAGTGTTCGCCTCGCCTCTATGGAATAGGCGCGGCCCACGCAATCTCTGCACCTCCGCGGCAACATGCCGCCGGTAACTGCGTGCTCAGCAAACAAGCCTCGCTCGTAGGCTGACATTGCCGTTCCCGGCATGCATGTTCCGCTGTGAGGATCTCTATTTCCTCCACCTCGTCGTGTCGAGTTCTGTGCCTGAGATGCGCATCCGCGCTCCTCAGCACCGTACTGCCCACTCCGTCCGAAGAGTGCGTCGTCACTCACTGGACAGAATCCCTGCGGCGTCTTCAAGACGAGGTGGTCCGACTGCCTGCCGCTCATTTGCGCTTGCGCCAGGCGTAGGCAAGTAAACCGACAGCAGCCGCGAGCACAATGGCCATGGCATTCGGTTCAGGGACTGGCGCAGCATCAAAATAGACCGGGTTGAGCCCGTTGTCCTGGGTGAAACCAAAATACCTCAGGCTTCCACCCGTGGTCACACCAATGCCCGAGACCGATGCGCTATCAATCGCCAAACCGAATGTCGAGGCGCCGATGTTGTAGTCGATCGTCCATTTCTGCCACTGGTTGACCGCATAGCCGATGCCTGAAATGGCCTGGAAGTCACCGCCGGTATAGCTGGCGAGCGAGCCTCCGCCAAGCGCATACAGGTTGATGCGAACGTCATCATTTGCCGCTCTGCCAACGAGTTGCAGTCCGCCGGCGCTACTGTCCGAAATGTAGACCATTTGTTGGAACCGAATGTGATCGCCAAGCGTTTCTTGAGAATCGAATAACTGCTGAGCTGCCGCCACGGTACCAATGGTTCTGGCAACTCGGAGATACTTCGTTCCCTGATAGGCGCCGGGATCCGTGCCGCCAATGTGGTCGGTCACCTGGACATTGGTCCAGGACGACGGTTCGTAGATCGACCAGGTTCCGACGCTTGCCGCATTCGGCGCGGCCAACGGCTGGCCCGCAAGTGGATCGGGATAGGCCAAATGGCTTGTCGCGATATCCGCCTGCCCCTCAAAATCGTCGTAGAACAACGTTTGGCCCGTGGTCATGTTGACGATGCCGGCAGAAGCCGGCTCGGACACAATCAGTGTGCCAACGCTAAAAACCAACACAATCAGAAACAGCTTCGAACTTCTCATCATCTGAGACTCCTGTACCTATACGTTTCCTGCCACGCCGGCTGCTCAAGGTCTTCAGAAACGCTCTGAAGAGGATTACCTGAACAGCACCGCACTCCTCTCTCCTTCTCATTGCGACTCGTCTTCCAGCAACCAATCCAAATCGAACCGCGCACGACGCACGTCCCAGCCGTCCGCCGTTTCCTGCTGCCACACGGCCACCAGAGTTCCATCGGCGGCCTGCTCGCAACTGGGATACGAAACCTGCCTTCCATCGGTAGGCCCTGCAATGTCCTTCGGCGTCGACCACGTTCGCCCGCCGTCGAACGAAGCCGCTGCACAGAGCGGATATCGCTCCACGGCATTGTCCCAAACGCACACAATCCCTCGTTGTTCGCCAACTTGGAAACGGCACAGCGCCGCCGGCGCGTTGCTGCCCCGCAACGGACTCGGGCCGACTTCGGTCCACGTTTTCCCCTGATCCATGCTCCGGGCCTCGTAGAGGCGGTCGGAGCCGGTGCGCATCAGCATGTAAACGCTGCCGTTGTCCAACTCGACAATCGCCGGTTCGTCGGTCCCGCGAACAGCGCCGGCCGAGATGGGCTCGCACGCGGCGTCGGTGTCTCCGCCGTTTTGCCACGTCAGCCCATCGTCGGTCGAGATCATCACGCCGGCCCGAAGATGCATTTGGCCTTCCGATTGGAGAACGCGGCCTTCCTCACAGTTCATGTCCCACGCATAGCCCAACAGGAGCGTCCCGGATTTCAGCCGCAAACCACGATGCGTTTTGCCGCAGGCGTATCGGTGGTTCGTGGGAATCTCGTAGCGGTCGCTCCAAGTCCGGCCGTTGTCGTCGCTACGAATGCACCACGTCGTCGATCGACTGATGCCGCCAGTTTCGACGGACGTTGTCGTCACGAGGATTCGTTTGCCGGAGACAACGATGCTTGGATCATAGTCGCGTCCCGTGGACGTTGTGATGAGGCTGACCGGGGTGGACCAATGACGGCCGTGATCGGTAGAGAAAGCTCCGAAGATGCCGTCTCCGCCGTTGCTCCACACGACCAGCAGCCGCCCATCCTCCAATCGCGACATGCAGGGAAGCGTCATCGATTTCACTTGCGAGACAATCACGTCGCGTTCAACGCCTTCGGCTTGGGCTGCGCAGGCCGCCGCGACCATCGCAACCGCCGCGACGCCTTGGAACAACGGGAAACGCATCGACCGCCAATTCATTGTGTATCCTCCGGTTCGGATTGTTGTGCCGTCCCTTCCAATTCGACCCTCAGCCCTACCACGCCGCCCGTGGCCGACACCGAGACCTCGTCGATATAGACAGGGTTTTCGGCGCCGGGATTCGCATGAAAGGCCACGTTTTCGATACTGCCGTTGGCTGCGACGGGAACTCCTGACGCCGAACGGTCGTCGATCGTCAGATCGCAGGTCTGCGAGCCAACCTCGTAGTCGATCCGCCACTTCTGCCACTTGCCCGCAGTGAAAGCGATGCCCGTATCATGGGCAGCTCCGTCGGCGCCGGTATAACTGCTCACCGATCCGTCGCCGGCGCCTCCGGCATAGTTGGCGATTAGATTGATGGCGCTGCCCACGGTGATCTGAACGATATCGGCGGTCGCCTGCTCGGCGGGCGGGACATAAACCATTTGTTCGATGCGAAGTCGGTCGCCGATCGTTGCCGGGCCGAGGAACGTCGCGGCCGCGCCGGCGTAGTCGGTGCCTGCCACTTCACGCCGGAGCCT
>JAEWUR010000754.1 GCA_023397045.1 Planctomycetota bacterium | reverse complement strand
GAAGAGCGCAGCCATCCAAAAACAAAATCCGGCCAACGTCAATACGGCATACGGGTGCCGGCCGGCGAGTTTTTCTTGGCGGATCAGCAACACCCAAGGAATTGGCGCCACCCAAGCCACCGGCCACCAATCCACCGGCGGCAACGCGATCCACATCAACAGCGCGCCGAGGAAGGCGAGGATCCACGAAGAACACGAAGAAACACGAAGTTTCTTTAGGATAAATAGGGACGTGTTTTCTGAAAGATCGTCGTCTCGGCGATTGCGGACTTCTTGTTGCACAGCCTTTCCCGCCACTTCTCTTCGTGCCCCTTCGTGTCCTTCGTGGATCCGATTTGTATTCTTTGTGGATGATTTCCTGCTCATCGAACCAATCTCTTCCACTCCAATTTGCCCACGCTGCCAAAATTGATGAGCAAACCAACTCGGAGTCCGCTTGCCTTGAGATAATTCAGGATTTGCGCCTCTTCAATGCCTGACAAATGGTCCAGAGCTTTCAACTCGACGATGATCTGCTGATAGCAGACCAGGTCGGGAATATACTGCTTCTGCAGAAGTCGTTGCTTATATCGAATTAGCAGAGGCTCCTGCGCCACGAAGGGGATACCGCGATCGACCAGTTCGATCTCGAATGCCTCCTGATAGACGGGCTCTAAGAATCCATGCCCCAATTCTCGATGCACCTCGATCGCAGCGCCGATGACCGTATAGACTTCGTCCTTGAGCAGTAAATCGGTCATGGGAATGGTTCGGACAAACGTTTTAATATCCACGAAGGACACGAAGAAACACGAAGTTTTTTTCGTAGTGATCTAATCCATTTTCTCTGAGAAAACGTCAGTCTCGATGCAAGGCCAATTCAATCCCTCATCGTCTCCTTCTTCGTGCCCCTTCGTGTCCTTCGTGGATCACAATATATCTAAACTGTAATTTCCAGAAATCGCTCCAAAAGGACCGTGCCGCAATCGGTCAAAAAACTCTCGGGATGGAACTGCACGCCGTGCAGGGGGAATTTTTTGTGGCGTATGCCCATGATCTCGCGTGAACCGTCGGGGGCGTTGCTCCAGGCGCAGACCTCGAACACGTCGGGCAAGGTGTCGGGCTTGATGACCAAGCTGTGATAGCGCGTGGCGATGAAGGGGTTTTCCAAACCTGCGTAGAGGTCGCGGTTGTCGTGATGAATCTGGTCGGTCTTGCCGTGCATCAGCCGGTCGGCGCGGACGATCTTCGCGCCAAACGCCTGACCGATCGATTGGTGGCCGAGACAGACGCCCAGCAACGGGATTTTACCGGCGAATCGCTCGATGCAGGCGACCGAGATGCCGGCCTCGTTCGGCGTGCATGGACCGGGCGACACGATCAGGTGGCTCGGCCGCTTTTTCTCGATCTCGTCGAGCGTGATCTTGTCGTTGCGACGGACTTCCAACTCGAGCGACGGGTTGAGCTCGCCGAGCCGTTGGACGAGGTTATAGGTGAACGAGTCGTAGTTGTCGATCAAAAGGATCATACTATCCTCCAGAAGTGGCAGACACCGTATTCATTCAGTTTACCGGGCAGGACGCGATAAGGCCAGACCATCGGGTGGATGGCCTCCGGCGTCCGGATTCGGTAAACTGTCGGTGGTGGTCGCCAGTTTTTTCACACCAACCGTTGCCCGAACGAGGCAGACGAGGCAATAGCCCGCCGTGGTCGTCAGCGAATCCTCCGCCCGCCGATATGCCCTCGACCCGGATGTCCGGCTGATGCTGGAAGTGCGCGACGGGAATGCCGCGGCGTTCGAGGAGTTGGTGTTGCGGTATCAAAATCGGCTGCTGACGGTGCTTCGCCACCAGGTCGGCAGCCCCGAACTGGCCGAGGACCTGGCGCAGGAAGTGTTTTTGAGGGTCTATCGGGCTAGGGAAAGCTATGTGCCCGGCTCGAAATTCGTCACGTGGCTCTACACGATCGCCAACCACGTGGTGGCCAACGCGCGGCGTTCCCGGTCGCGACATCCCGAGACGACGCTGCCGGGCGGTTCGAGCGGTTCGATGGGCTTGGCCTCGATGCTTCAGGTCAGCAGCGGTCAGATGCCCGCCCGACAATTCGACAAGGCCGAGATGCGCGAGATTGTCCAGGCGGCGGTCGAATCGCTGGCCGAACGGCAGCGAATGGCCGTGCTGCTGAGCAAGTTCGAGGGCATGAGTTACGCCGAGATCGGGCAAAGCATGGACATGTCGCCCAAGGCGGTCAAATCGCTGATTGCCCGAGCCCGCGAAAATCTTCGGGAAGTCTTGCAGCCCTATTTCGAAGACGGCTTCCGGCCGACGGAGACACGCGATGATCCCGAATGATGAAAACTCCCGATCGCGAGACGTTTCGCCGCTCGACGAGCAACTCGTGGCGTATCTCGACGGCGAGTTGGATGCCGAGGGGCGTCGGAAGATCGAAGAGTTGCTCGCCACCGACGAGGCGGTTCGCGGCCGTTTGCAGGCGATGGAGCGGACGTGGAACTTGCTGGACGATCTCGACGCCGCGCCGGCCGATGGCAAGTTTGTTGAGAGCACGTTGGAGATGGTCGCCCTGGCCGCAGGCCGAGACGCCGAGCAGTGGGAGGCCGAGACGCCGAGACGCCGCCGGCGCACGGTGATTGCTATTTGGGGCGGACTTGCCGCGGCAATGGCCGCCGGTTTTCTGCTGACCATGCTGCTTTGGCCCGATCCAAACAAGCGGCTCGTCGAAGACCTGTCCGTCTTGGAAAATCTCGATCAGTATCGCCCGGTGGGCAACATCGGTTATCTGCGGCTGTTGCGCCGCGAAGGGCTTTTTTCGGAAGATGAAGATGGCGAGACGGTGGTTGTCGACGACTCGTGGTCGATCGAATCGCCGGAACAGCGCCGGGCGCGGATCGATAAGATGGATCAATCGGAAAAACAGCAACTTGCGCGGCGGCAGGAGCGTTTCGACTCGCTCGACGCCGAACAACGTCAGAAATTGCGTCAACTCGATGCGTCGCTGGCGGCCGATCCCGATGCCACGGAACTTCGGCAGATCATGGCCCGGTATGATGCGTGGCTGATGACGCTGCCAGCGTTCACCCGGGCGGAATTGGCCGACATGACCGACGAGGCACGCGTGGCGGCCGTGAAGAAACGGTTGGCGGAAGACGAGAATCGAGGCAACCTGCGTCGGCTGAACCAGCAGGACGCCGA
>JAEWUR010000708.1 GCA_023397045.1 Planctomycetota bacterium | reverse complement strand
GGGTCTCTACGGGGTCGGCATCGCCGCGGTCGGCATGCTCAGCACGCTGGGCATCACCTTGGCCACCGACGCTTACGGCCCGATCGCCGACAATGCCGGCGGTAACGCCGAAATGTCCGGCCTGGATCCGGAAGTCCGCCGTCGCACCGACGCCTTGGACAGCCTTGGCAACACGACGGCCGCCACCGGCAAGGGTTTTGCCATCGGTTCCGCCGCGTTGACTGCGTTGGCTTTGTTGGCCGCCTACATCGAAGAGGTCCGGATGGGCCATGAGCACTGGGCCCAATCGGCCGTCGCGAAGGAAGAGCCGGGCTGGTACAAGCTCAACGCGCAGCATATCGCCAAGGTGACCGAGACGAAGAAGATTGTCAGCTACCTGGCCATGCCCGATTTCCTGCGTCACAAGGGCGTGGGCGAGGTCTGGGATAAGTTGGACACGAAGAACGGCCCGGTGCTCGTCGATGAAACCATCATCTCTGAGTCCACCGGCGAGCCGCGATTTGCGACATCCGGCGATGCGCTGATCCCGACCCATGCGGCCAACATGCTCGAGTGGATGACCTACTACTCCTGCAACCTGATGAATCCGAAGGTTCTCGTCGGCATCTTCCTCGGAGCGATGGCCACGTTCGTCTTCTGCGCGATGACGATGAAGGCCGTCGGCCGTGCCGCGTTCGGCATGGTCGAAGAGGTTCGCCGCCAGTTCCGCGAGAAGCCCGGCATCATGAATTACACCGAAAAGCCTGACTATGCCTCGCCGGTGGCGATTAGCACGAAGGCTGCACAGAAGGAAATGATCGTTCCCTCGGTGCTCGGACTGGCGACGCCGGTTATCGTCGGCTTGTTGCTGGGCGTTTCCGGTGTGATGGGCCTGTTGGTCGGTGCGTTGACCTGCGGCTTCTGCGTCGCCATCTTCATGGCGAACGCCGGCGGCACCTGGGATAACGCCAAGAAGTACATCGAAGCCGGCGCCCACGGCGGCAAAGGCACCTCCGCCCACAAGGCGGCCGTCGTCGGCGACACCGTCGGCGATCCGTTCAAGGACACCAGCGGTCCGAGCCTCAACATTCTCATCAAACTGATGAGCATGGTGAGCGTCGTCGTCGCCGGCCTGGTTGTCCGGTACAGCCTCGCGGCCCTCGGCATCTTCTAAGATGGTCCGAGAAGCCGTCTAGGCTTCGTTTTGTTCGCTCAACGCCGCGGGTCGTTTTCCGATCCGCGGCGTTTTTATTCGCGCCGTGGCAGCCGTTTCCGGGCTGGTGCCGACCGCACCCCCCGGCTCGAACCGATTGACCCCAGGTTGCGGGTCTGGTATAAATGTGTGTTTGGTGAAAATAACCGCGTACTAAGGAGTACTATAGGTGAGTTGCAGCGAACGTAAACGGGAACTCCGACGCCGTCGGCATCGTCGCAAGAAAGTCGCGATTCTCTCCCGAAAACTCGAAAAAGCCACGGTCTCCGAGCGAACTGTTATCGCCGAGAAGATCCGTTCCATGACGCCCGGCTGCGAAGAAATCATCGCGCAATGGGATCTGGAAAAACGCTAGTGAATCATGGCTGAAGCGGACACCGTCGTCCGTATCCACAAAACGAACGAGGGCAGATGCAAACGTCTGCCCTCCTCTGTTTTTCTTGCCGTCTTCGCGCGCTATTGAGTGGAATCAAGAACGCGGCAATGGTCCGCGAGGCGGACCCTACGCGGGTTGCATTCCGCAACGGAAACGATCTGCGAGACGCCAGCTGTAGGTTATGCTTCAGCATAACAAAACGTTGGCTGCCAATGTGTTATGCTGAAGCATAACCTACGGTCGTGAGAAATGCGGACTATTCGTCGACGCGGATTTCGAGAATCTCGAACTTCAACGTTCCCTGCGGAACCTCGATTTCGACCCGATCGCCCACCTTCTTGCCAACCAAACCTTGGGCCAAGGGGCTTGTGATGAGGATCTTGCCCGTGTCGTAGTCTTCTTCGCCCGCGCCGACCAGGGTGAACTCTTCCTCGTCGTCGAAAACGAGGTCTTTCACGCGGACCGTGCCCCCGAAGGCGACTTCGTCCTTCGGCATCTGCGACGGGTCGAGCAACACGGCCCGCGACAGCTTGTCGTGAAGCACGTTGATCCGGGCTTGCAGCAGTCCTTGGCTTTCGCGAGCGCCGTGGTACTCGGCATTTTCCGACAAATCGCCCTCGGCGCGGGCGGTGGCCAACCGTTCGAGAATTTTCGGCATTTCGACCGTGGAGAGATGTTCCAGATCGGCCTTGAGCTTGTCGTACCCGACGCGGGTCATGGGGATGCGTTCCACGATGATTCCCCCCTATTGATTCCGAGGTAGTCAATGGTCCAGATGCTGCCGCAAAACACGGCCGTGCCGGCCGAGTTCTGCTGCCGTTCCGACCGCGGAATGGTTCATTAGCAGCCTAGACCTCAATAAAAAACGCGGCGCGGCCGCTGCCGACAACCGCCAAATATGGTCCATTCGATCGCTTGCGTTGTCCAAACGAAACGAGATCCGCCGGCCTCGCGTCTTGCCGATTCACCGGTCTCGATCCGTCGCCCCAAAAAACTGCTCTGCCTGGAAAAACAAAGCTTTCTCGCAAGGAGAAAGCTTTGCAGAAGGCCCTTCCACCATACCGAAATCTCGGCACGGGATCAAGAGGGCCAAAACGCCCAACGGACCATCCACAGAGCGGCAGGGACGTCAGCCGATACGGGCTACCGCCCGGCTGGCTCCAACCCGCTTCTGCTGGCCGCACGTCTTCGTCGCCGCTGTGCCGGCCTCCCTCGTCGATCAATGCCATACTCACAATGGGTGACGGCCGTCGCAGCGTTTCCGGCCCCTGAGCCCACCAAATCCCAGGCCAAATTGGACAGATGCGACATCGCGTGGGTAATATGGAAGGTAGATTTTTTTCACGCCGTAAGTCTCGAATCCGGTGGAAGTTATTGTCGGTGGCACGGCAGGCGCGGAAAAAACTCTGTTGAATTTGGCGTCCAACGGCTAGGTATTATTGAGGTCTGGGCTGCTAATGAACCATTCCGCGGTGGGAATGGCAGCAAAACTCGGCCGGTGCGGCCGTGTTTTGCGGCAGCATCCGGACCATTGACTACCTCGGAATCAATAACAGAGAGTCTGTGACTTGTCAGGCGCCGCGTGGATGAGCGAGGTTATCTGTGAGCCAATGCCCGCAAGATCGACACGACGAAACCGACCGCTTGACGGCCCTCATCACCGACTGCCAGCATGGTCTGTATCGGTATATCTGCTCCTTGGTCTATCGACCCGATGACGCGGCTGACGTTCTTCAGGAAACAAACCTCGCGCTTTGGCGCGACCCGCAACGGTCTCTGGCCGTCGCAGAGTTTCGTCCCTGGGCCTATCGTGTGGCCTATCATCAGGTGCTTGCCTATCGAAAACGGACGAGCCGGGACCGGCTATGTTTCGATGAGTCCTTATTGAGCCAATTGGCTGAGGTCGCTCAGGCCCGCGCGGAACCGGCGACGTCCTACCAAGAGGCATTACGTTCGTGTTCCCGAAAATTGCCGTCTCGCAATCGCCAACTATTGGCCATGCGATATACGTCGGCGCTCTCCTTGCAGTCGATGGCCGATCAACTTGGATCCTCCGTGGCGGCGGTATCCCAATCGTTAGGTCGAATTCGCTCCGTCCTCCTGAAGTGCATTCGCGATCTGTTGGCCGACAACGGCTCGCGGCAGAAAGGGCGGCAATGAGCAATCCGCAATCATTTCAAGGGACCATCGAGCCGAGCGATCTCCTGGCTCGCTATGTGGACGCGCTTCTCGACGGCGGGCTAACGATCGAGCAACATGCCGATCTCTGTCGCATATTGGCCGGCAACCCTGATGCACGCGTTTGGTTTGTCGATTACATGCAGCTTCATGCGTCCTTGACTTGGGAAGCGGATGATCTGGACCTCGGCGATACGCCCCTCAGCATGGTATTACCAGGACAGGTCGCTCCGCTCGCCTCTCCTGTTACGTTGTTTCACAGTCCTCTCCACGACCTCTCCGGCTGGCCGGTGGCGTATTTGATCGCGGCAATGGTTCTCGGGATTGGAGCCTTGATCGGAAGCTTCACCTATGTGTCACAGCCCGACCGGTTCGCTCAGGAGTCGCGGCAAGACCTCAACGATAACGCAACGTCAATTCCCACGCCCAAAAGAGTTGGGCAGATTACTGAAATGCAGAACTGTAAATGGAGCGGCCCGGAAACCACTCCCTTCACAACGGCCGTTTGTTTGAACCAAGTCTACGCTCTTGCCTCCGGCCTGCTCGAAATCACCTACGACAGCGGAGCAAAAGTGATTCTGCAAGGGCCCGTTACGTATGAGGTCGATTCGGCCGACGGCGGGTATCTGTCGGGCGGGAAGCTGACGGCGCGCGTGGAGACGGGGGACGCGAGGCGGGGGGCGAGGAACGAGGGAGTGGCCCGCGAACCTCGATCTGAAGAACACTCTCAACCTGGAACAGCCCTCGCCCTAGACCTCTCCCAAACGGAGAGGGGGCCGGAGTCTAGCCCCGAGCCCCTAGCCCCTAGTCCCTCGGCAAAAGTGGCCGGTGGCCAGTGGCCGGTGGCCAGTGAATCTCGAAATCCCCAAATCCCAAAATCCCAAAATCCCTCTCTATCCACTATCCACCATCCACTATTCACTGTTAGGACTCCCAGCGCCACGATCACGGATCTGGGCACGGAGTTCGGCGTCGAAGTTCATGGCGACGAAACCACCACGACTCGGGTGTACGTGGGAAGGGTGCAAGTCGAGGGACTTCAGTCCGCCCCCCAGCGGTTCCAGCGAGTCCTGACGGCGGGCGAAGCGGTGCAGTTGGGCCCACAAGGCGAAATCAACGTACCGCACGACGAACACCAGTTCGTCCGCCATATGCCACATTCGAGACAACGTACGACTCCCGACTTGATCGGCCAAATCGACTACAGCGACACGTGGTCGGCCAATTCGCCGATTCGCCCGGGCAGCTATTTGATCATGGGCGAGCCATCGACCTTGCGGGTTGAAGATTGCCACGGCAATCCGCCGCGATCCTGGCTGTTCTCGACAACTGCCGCGATGACGACGTCGCCTTGGGACGGTTCGCCCGTGCCATGGCCGGGGCATCATTCGGACGATTCCAAGACCGGGATGTGCGAGACGGGCAGCGTCTACGATTCTTACATGAGCATCGAGTATGGATTGCGCGACGACTTCATCGTGCAATTCGATGCGGTCCAGACCACCGACCGAATCAACATCTCGATCGGTGACGATCCCGCGACAATCGCGGTCGGCAACGTCCTTTCCGTGTTCTTCCGCCAGGACAACCACGGAACGCATCCCGCGATCGGACTCCACACGCCGGAGCGAGGCGAAGTCGACGCCGGCATCCCGTCCGGCATCGCCGAACCGTGGCAGTGGCACAACTATGCCGTGCGGTTCAACATTCCGGCCAAGACCCTAACGATTTGGGTCGATCGGCAATGCCGCGGCGCCGTCGAGTTGGCGGCCGTCGAGACGAACACGGAAGACGGCCGGAGACTCCATTGGGCGGATGTCCCGCTAAGCAACCGATTCGTCACCGTCGGCGGCAGCGACGGCGAGGGCGTAACGCGTATTTGGACTGACAGCTTTCGCGTCGGCAGCCCCGGGATCGATCCCGAAGACGGCCCCGGCGACTCTCGAAACAAGGCGACAGACGCCGCGCCATAACGATACGAATGAGTTGGTTTTGTAGAACATCTTCGCCAAACTGTATCGGCTTGTGACCGATTTTTTTA
>JAEWUR010000635.1 GCA_023397045.1 Planctomycetota bacterium | reverse complement strand
CATCAACCCGCACTCGGCCTTCTATAGCGTCGAAGGGTTGATGGATATGCGAATCAAGGGCTCGCACGCCTGCCGCGCGGCCATATGCGGGAAGCCGATCCCAAATCTGGTCAATTAGGCCGAAAATGGCCGCCTAACGCGATTTTCTCACCAACCGAGGACGTTTCGACATCCTCGGTTCTTTTTTTTTGCATGGCCGGAATTGGAATGTGAATACGTGGTTCCGGCATGGCGAATGTCTCATAGGACACGTTAGAATTGGAGTATCGGCATCTCGGGATCTCCCCCCTTAAGCCTCAAGCCGGTCGATCCAATGCGACGAACAAGCTATTTCGCCCTGTCCTTCCTGTTCCTTTTGTTACCTGCAAGCCTGGCAATCGCGGCCGACTCGTCTGACACCACGGGGACGCCGCAGTTGCAGTTGGCTCGCGGCGAAGACGGAAAGGTCACGCTTGCATTCACTGCCGTTCCGAAGGCGGATTGCTATTCCGTGCGGGTCTCGTCCGAACAGCCGCGAGAGGACGTAAGCATCGACCCTATCGAGGTGACCGACTACACCGTCCACGGCCTGACGAACGGGCGCACTTATCGTTTCGCGGTCTGCGCCGTCGTCAATGGACAAAAAGGTCCTTGGTCGAATGAGATCGCGACCACTCCGACAGCCAATCCCGATTGGGACGTGTTGCGCGAGGCCTTCTTGAGCAACAATCCCACGCGAAACTCCAGCCCGTTCACGATGGTCCACGGCGACGAAACCGAGGCCGCATTGCGTCAGATCATGCGCGTCGCGTATGATGCCGGCTTCGAGGGCGTCACGCTCCATCCGTATAGCTACAAGGACTACCTTGGCCCGGGACACTGGGACCGTTGGAAAATCATTTTCGACGAGGCGCGGCGTCTTGGCCTCGCGGTGTGGCAGCAGGACGACCAGAATTATCCCTCCGGGTTTGCCGCCGGGAAGGTCGTGAAGGCCCATCCTGAATACGGCCGGACGACGTTGGTTGAGGCCGCTAATGAAGAGTTGACCGGTCCGCGTCGAGATTTTTCGCTCGACGTTCAATCCCTGCTGCAAGGCCGCGATTTTCTCGTGGCGGTCAGCGCCTATCCCGAGAATGGCGAGCCGACCGACTTGACCGACCGTGTGGTTGACGGGAAGCTGACTTGGTCGGTGCCCGACGGAAAGTGGCAGATCTTCGTCATCAAGGCCGTTTGGGGCGGCGTGATCGAGCCGGCCGGACAGCTTGGGCCCATGCATTTCATCGACTTTCTTAATCCAAAGGCGGTTGATGCCTACCTCGACGCAATCTACCTGGCAACCTACGACCAATTTGCCGAAGAATTCGGTCGAACCTTCAAGGGATTCTTCACCGACGAAGGGCCGGTTGATTTCGATCAGTTCACGCCCGACTTCCTGCCGCGATTCGAGCAGGCGAAAGGATACTCGATACGTCGTTGGCTGCCGTCGATCATGCACGACCTATCCTCGAGGGACAAGAAGATCCGCGTCGACTATCGCGACTTCATTCGTCGGCAGAACGCCGAGGTGTTTTTCGGCCGATCACGTCAATGGTGCCACGACCACGGCATTCAGTTCATCGGCCATGTGTTCGAGGACCATCAACAGGATATGCAACGCCTCGAATACCTCGACATCCCCGGTTACGACAACGTTTTTGGGCAATGGTACGACCCCGATCCCGACATCTATTGGAGAGCGCCGAAGATGGCCAGTTCCGTCGCCCACTATTCGGGATCGCCGAACGATCTTGCGCTGGTCGAGCATTTTGCCGCCACCGGTTGGCAGTCGGGCCTGTCCGAGATGAAACGTATGATGGATTGGTCGACCGTGATGGGGCTGAACCACGTCGTTCCGTGCGGACTCGACACGCAGTCGCCCCCGGTCTGGGAAGTGACGCCCGATTTCTGGCTTCACGGAAAAAACCCACAGTGGCCCTATTTCCGCCGTTACCAGACGGTCGCCAATCGCATGACGATGATGATGCGAGGCGGTCGGCACGTCGCGCCGGCGATCGTGCTCGACACGACCGAGAGCGAATGGCCCAACCGCGGCGTCGATCGAAGTTGCCCGCATACGGCGCGCGACGCGATGTGGAACTTATGCAAGGCGTTGTGCGAGGCTCACGTCGATTTCGACCTGATCCCCTATGACGTGTTTGCCGACGCGGCTCGCACCAAGATCGACGGCGACAAGATCCAAATCGGCAAGGAGGATTACCGTGCCGTGATCCTTCCCGGCGTTGAGTCGATCTCGCCCGTGGTTGTCGAGCGTTTGCGGGAATATGTTCAATCGGGCGGCGTGGCGGTCGCCGTCGACCGGCTGCCGATCGCGGCATTCGACAGCGACGAGGACGCGCGCGTTCGCGCGGCCGTGGAGCAAACGTGGGGCGATCATGCCGAAGGCTGCGGCCAGGCGGTCGTCGTCCCGTGCGATGAACTTGGGCGCCGACTGACTGCGTTGGGCATTCCCGACGTGCGGACGTCGGATGAGTGCAAAAACGTGCTCTATTGCCACCGCCGGCGGCATAGCCGGGACATCTATTTCATCGCCAACACCGCAGCCGAGCCGGTCGCAACGACGCTCGAACTGCGTAACCAGCATGGTGCTCCATCGTTGTGGGATCCCGTTGCCGGAACCATCACTGCCGCTTCGGTGTATTCAAATAAGGAAAACGTCCTGACGATGCCGTTGCGGTTGGGGGAATACGAGTCGATGTTCATTGTCGTCGACCCGGCCGGGCCCGAGTCGGCATCCGCGCCGACAACGCCAATCGCCGACGAAATGGTACTCCAAGGCCCCTGGGAAATTGGCAAGCCCCAGGACGACGATCGCCGGACGTTCTCCATGCAGGTCAGGCTGCCCGACGATTGGCAGCCTGACGCATCGGCCCGATTGGAGCTTCGCGGGGCATCGCAGATCATTCAACTTCGAGTCAACGGCAGCTCCGTCGGCGAACGTTTCTGCGCGCCCTATCGCTTCGAGATCGGGAAATATCTGAAGCCCGGCGCAAATCGCATCGAGATCGACCGGATCGGACGCTATTCCAGTCCGGTTGAGATCCCGGTTCTGGGGCCGAAGTTCTCGTTCACCAACGATCGGTCGGCAACGGCTCCCTGCCGGGAGGCCGTGATTTGTCTCGATCGACAGCCCGACTCACAGAAATAGACGTCCTCCGACACGGCAAGTCCGCCGATGAGTGGTCTGTCTAACTCATGGACCGAACATCGTAACCCGAAGCGTAAGCGAGGCTGTCCCTCGCTTACGCTTCGGGTTACGATTCTGTCGCACCGAACCTCCATTGGCAACAACGATCTGGACAGACCACTACGGCGAAACGTACAACTCGTCATCGACGACGTCTTTGGCGGCGTCAACGGGGAAGTAGGTTTGCTGGCCGTTCGCGTCGATGAACTCCGTCAGGACGAACGAGCGGTCGGCCGGTTTGGTCCGGTCGCTGGTTGGTCCCCAACCGCGTACTTCAAGGGCGAGGCCGTCCGGGCGAATAGTCTCGTCAGGAACCGTCGTTGCCGGCGCGTTCCAGTCAAACGTCGTCTGGGCGATGGCTTCGGCAATCGTGCGCTGAATCTCGGCCGGATCGGCGCCGTGGCCGGCGTATTCGGGATAACGCTCGGCTTGGCGGGCAGGGTTGAAGCAGAACAAGACCGGGCCGCGCATCACCGCAACCTTGCCGGTCTGAAGTTTCCGCCCCTGGACCAAGCGAATCGGCATCGGCATGTCGAGCGCAATCCGATCGCCGGCCTTCCATTCGCGTTGGATCGAGCACCATTGGCCGGGCTTGGGC
>JAEWUR010000582.1 GCA_023397045.1 Planctomycetota bacterium | reverse complement strand
GTGCCTAATATGGCAACTAAGGGAATGCCGGGGATGTTCAACCAGAACAACAACGGGATCAGCGCAATTATATCCAAAACCGGGATCAGCAAAGCAACCGGCGGCCAGTTGAAAAACAGGATCCAGATCAGCAGATTTCGATAAAAGCTGGGCATACCGTCTAAGCGCAAATCCATGACTTTTATAACGGCTCACGAGTGTGAAATAATTGCCCAGCTACCGCAGTCGCGAGGCGGATTGTCAGAGGAGGCCATCCTTGCGCAGACGCTGCTTCAGGGACCCCAGACTGATCGGCTTCTCTCCGCGACGCTCCGCCACCACGGCCAAATCGTGTAGATCGTCCAGCAGCTTTTGATACTGTTCAGTAGGCACGATGACCGCCGTACGCTTCCCTTGGCCATCAACGACATACTGTTCACGCGCAGTACTCACAAAACGCCCCCCCTCATTTGTGGTGACACCACTTAAGTCTATCTAAAAACGCCACCCCCGCTAGTCATCGGCGGTCCCATCGGGCAAAATGGGACGTTTCGATGAACCAATAATAGGATCACCCCCTAATTGTATGGAGTTTACGACGATGAGTTCGACGATTGTAGACATTCGCGCCCGACAGATCCTCGATAGCCGAGGCAACCCGACCGTCGAGGTCGACGTGGAATTGGCCGACGGCAGCTTCGGCCGCGCCGCCGTGCCCAGCGGGGCCAGCACCGGCGTCCATGAGGCTTGGGAGCTGCGCGACGGCGACAAATCGAAATTTTTGGGCAAGGGCGTGCTGACGGCCGTCGACAACGTCAACACCAAGTTGGCCGACGAACTCTGCGGCATGGACGCGCTCGATCAGATCGCCCTCGACTACCGCATGAACGAGATCGACGGCACCGAAAACAAGAAGAGCCTTGGCGCGAACGCCATCTTGGGCGTCTCGTTGGCTAACGCCCGGGCCGCTGCCGACCATGCCGGCCTGCCGCTGTTCCGCTACCTCGGCGGCGTCGGCGCCCGACTGCTGCCGGCCCCGATGATGAACATCATCAACGGCGGTTCGCACGCCGACAACGCGGTCGACGTCCAGGAGTTCATGGTCATGCCCTTGGGCCTCGACAGCTTCACCGACGCCATCCGCTGCGGCTGCGAAATCTTCCACAACCTCAAGTCCGTGCTGAAGTCCAAAAAGCTCTCGACCAACGTCGGCGACGAAGGCGGTTTCGCGCCCGACCTGAAGAGCAACGCCGACGCGCTCGAAGTCATCATGGAAGCCATCGCCAAGGCCGGCTATGAGCCTGGCAAGCAGGTCTTCATCGCCTTGGACGTCGCCGCCACGGAACTGTACGACGCCGAGAAGAAGACCTACTCGATGGACGGCAAGCAGATCTCGGCCGCTGCCATGACCGACCTGCTGGCCTCCTGGGCCGACAAGTATCCGATCTGCTCGATCGAAGACGGCTGCTCGGAAGACGATTGGGAAGGCTGGAAGATGCTGACCGACCGGCTCGGCGGCAAGATCCAACTCGTCGGCGACGACCTGTTCGTCACCAACACCAAGCGTTTGCAGCGCGGCATCGACCAGGGCGTGGCCAACAGCATCCTGATCAAGGTCAACCAGATCGGAACGCTGACCGAAACGATCGAAGCGATCGAACTGGCCAAGCGAAACGGCTATTCGAGCATCACCAGCCATCGCAGCGGCGAGACCGAAGACTCGACGATCGCCGACCTGGCCGTCGCCCTGGGCACCGGCCAGATCAAGACGGGCTCGGCTTCCCGCACCGACCGGATGGCCAAGTACAACCAACTGCTCCGGATCGAAGAGATCCTCGGCGAAGCGGCCCTCTACGGCGGACCGTTGTTCCCGAAGAAGCGTTAATGCTCTCCGTCCCCTCTCCCCTTGGGAGAGGGTTAGGGTGAGGGCGGCATGCCCCTCCACTCGCAACCGCGCAATTCGTTTAGCGGCCGCCGGCAACGGCGGCCGTTTTTCTTTGCGCGCCCATTCAAGCCGAACCGGCATCGCCCGACGCCCAGCGCGTCCACACGAAGTACGCAACGACTCCAACGCCCATCGAGCCTAAGCCGCCGAGGATGTACCACACGCCCGACGTCGACAGAATGAACAACCAGCCAACCAACGCAATTAGGCTTGGCAGCGGATACAACGCCATTCGAAACCCACGCTTCGCATCCGGCTGACGCCGAAGCAGCGACACCGCCCCGATCTGCGCAATAAACTGAACCACAATCCGCGTGCTCATCAAGGCCGTGATGACCTGATCCAGCGTGAAGAAGCTCACCGCGGCCGATACCACGCCGAGCACCAGAAGCGAAACGTGCGGGAAGTCGCCTCGCGGATGGAGCCGGCCAAACACCGAAAAAAAGAATCCATCCCGGGCGGCAGCGAACAGAATGCGCGAATAGCCCAACATCAGCGCGAAAACCGATGCCACCGAGCACCAGCAAATCAACACGCTGACCACGATGCCGCCCGCCGGACCATAAAGCCGCTCCATGAACAACGCCACGACCGATTTCGACGTCATCGCTTCGCGCCACGGCACAACGCTGATGATCGATATGTTCATCGCGAGATAAATCGCGGCGACGCAGACGACCGAGATCAGAATCGAGCGGGGAATCGTCTTCGACGGACTGGCCACCTCGTCGCCGATGTAACAGACGCTGTAGTAGCCCAGAAAATCGTACATCGCCACGACCGTCGCAGACCGCCAGCAGCGCTCCGGCGAACCAGCCCAGCATGGCCTGGGGGCCGCCCATCGCCTCAAGAATCAAGGGGATCGTCAAGAAAGGCCCGACGCCGACCATGTTCGACATGTTCATGGCCGTCGCCTGCAACAGCCCGAAACTTCGATGCAGGCGAGGACTCGGCGGCGGCGTCTCGGGACAAGTCACACTCATCGGCTTTTTCGCACGCGACAGCCCTATCAGCCTAATCCATGTGATACTTATGCGTTCGATACCCGTAGCACGCGATCACCAAGAAGCAGAGCAGCGGCAGGGCGAACGAAGCATGGACGGCCGGAATCGTCTGGAAGCCCAGATTGACCGTACCCATGTCGATGATCGCGCCCTGGGCCGGCGGCATGACCGACCCGCCGAGAATCGCCATGATTAGCCCTGCGGCCCCGATCTTGGCGTCTTCGCCCAAACCCTTGAGCGCGATGCCGTAGATCGTCGGGAACATCAGCGACATGCAGGCCGAGATACCAACTAGGCAGTACAGTCCGACGATTCCTTGAATGAAAATCGTGCCCAGCGACAACGCGATGCCGCCGAGGGCCAGGACCAAGAGCAACGCGCCCGGCTTGATGTACTTCAACAAATAAGTACAGACGAACCGGCTTGTACAGAAGATGATCATCGCGGCAATATTGTACTTCTGCGAAAGCACCTCGGCCTGTTGCTCCTCCATTCCGAATGCCGGCGACGTGAAGATGTAGGTGCCGTAATGGATGATGAAGGTCCAGCACATGATCTGGGCCCCCACATAAAACATCTGGGCCAAAACGCCCTCGACGTATCGCTTGTTCTCGAACAGACGCTTCAAGGTCCCCCCGACGTCCAACCCTTCGCCCTTGTTCTGCGAACGCGGCATCTTCGTGAGGCCAATGATGACGAAAAACGCAAGGATTACCAACCCAATCGCCACGTAGGGCTCGCGGATCACGCCCAAATCATGGGCCGTAACCTTCTGTAACTCCTCCGCGCTCATTGCCGCGCGTT
>JAEWUR010000565.1 GCA_023397045.1 Planctomycetota bacterium | reverse complement strand
GCACCTGGCCTTCGGCGATGTTGTGCGTCAGCGGCTTCTCGCAATAGACATCCTTGCCAGCGCGCAACGCCGCCAGCGCAATGTAGGCATGCCAGTGGTCGGGCGTGGCAATATGCACCGCGTCAATGTCCGGACGCGCCAGCACCTCGCGGAAGTCGCCGTACATCTGGCAATCGCTGTTGCCATAGTGATTGTTGACTGCGCCGGCCGCCGCCTCCCGGGCGTTCTTCTTCACGTCGCACACGGCCACATACTGAACGTCGCCCCGGCCGACAAACGCGCCGAGGTCGCCCGACCCCATGTTGCCGATGCCGATGCCGGCCATCACCACCCGTTCGCTGGCGGCCGGCCGCTCGTCATTGCCCAAAGCCGACGAGGGAATCACGTAGGGCGCCGCGGCAATTGCCCCGACGGTCTTCAAAAAATGACGTCGCGTGGAAGAACTAACGATCTTCATAAGCGTATTTCCCTCTCCAATGAAAAAGGACTTCGAGTGGTTTCTGATCGGATGACGAAAACCAAGGCATGACAATGACAGGCGTGACCGATCTGCGTCCGACGGGTCGGATCGCAATCGTTTGGCAGGATTCCCTATTTTCGCATGATCCCACCCATTTGTCAACATTGTGTTGAGATCGGGTTAAGATCGCCGCAACGCCCCGCATGCGGCGGCGACAAACTGCGTGTAGCGGTTGCAAGCCGCGTGTAGCGGGCGGGCTTGCCCGCCGTGAAATCACACATTGCCCGCCGCGCAAGAAAACCGGCGGCAAACCGATCCCGCCCCTACCGGCCGCACCGCAGATGCCGGAACAGACCGTGCAGCGCCGCTCCGCCGCCGAGAATGAGGACCTGCCCAACGGGCGATTGTGCATGCGCCCCGGAATAGGCCCCAAGGATCTGCTGAATTTCCTTCGCCAGATCCTCCAAGACCGGCGACATCAACCGATCGACGTCGCTAAAACGCTCCGACGACTCCGGTGAACATTTTCGCCGCTCGGCCTGCGCAATGCTCAGATTGAACTCTTTGACGAGCAACCGCGTGAAGCTATGGCCGGCAACGCCCAGACTTCGAAACCACACCGACTGCGGCGAACTCACGACGACATTCGTCACGTCCTCGCCGATGTCCAGCGCGGCCACGGTCTGCGCGACCTCGGCCGAGGCCCCAAAAAAGTCGTGAACGAGAAAGTTGTGCAGGGCCAGAAAATCGGTCTGCAACAGATCGACCTCAATGCCTTGCTGCTCGAAGGCGTCCAGGAAATGATCCACCGTCGTCGATTTCGCCGCGATCAAAATCGCTTGCCGCGTTTTCTCTTTTTCCGACGGCGCCTCGGCGCTCGGCTCGGTCGCCGCCTCGTCGAGAATCTGAAAATCCCACGACAACTGCTTCAAGGGAAATGGGAATTGATGCCCAGCCTCGTAGGAGATTATCTTCGCCGCCTTGGCTCCGTCGACCGGCGGCGTCTTAATCCACCGGCTCAGCGTCATTCGCCCAGGCAATCCCACGCAGATCCGTTCCGACTTCGCCTCGCACATTTCCTGGAACTTCTTCAGCGTCTCGGCGACGACCTTCGTCTCGTCGGCCTCGTTCGCCGCATGACCGAGCTTCTTCGAGTGCTCAACTACCACGGCCGCTTCGATAATCGCTTGCTGCTTCGCGTCGCTCCAACTCAGCTTGACGGCCTTCAGACTGCTCGAACCCAGGTCGATCCCCCAGGCCGATTTCGAGCTGCGCGGCCGCACCAGATGCGCGACCCGTTGCAACATGCCTTGCTGGCGATTCGCCAGCAGGTTGATCCGCAACGCGGCCTGCTGCACGCCGGCCAGCGCTAATCCGCACGCCACCGCAAATCGGCCGGGATGCCGAGCCAGATGCGATCGGTCCAACGTCTCCGCACAACCGATTCGCCGGAATCCGGAGATCCAGTCGACCGGCACTCCCAGCGACGTCTGCTTCGGCCGCGGCGCCCAGGCAATCGGCAACCGGCCGGGGTCGTCCTTCGCCTGCTGCACTCGGGCTTGCAGCTGCTGGCACAACCGGGCCACCCGATCGTTCTTCGGCGCGAATCGCCGAAGCCGACTCGCCGCCGCAATTAATGCGGCATCCACAACCGGCGCGTTCCGAAGATCCCAATCGAGACAGGCCAACTCCGCGGCCTGCCGATGCAACGCGCGAAAATCCGCCGCATCCGTCCAGGCGCTAATCTGATCCAAAATCGACAGGGCACGGTCATAATGGTGCTCGACAAGTAATTTTTTCGCAGCGACCACAAGCCGCTGCTGCACTTGCCCAGCCACCGTCTTCGCATACGCATGGTCGGGCTTCAATTCCAACAGCCGCTCGATGCGACCCGGCAACTCGATGAGATTCTTCTCGCGGATGGCCTCGCGAAGCTCCTCGGTCAATGCCGAAATCTCCTGCCGCCGCTCGGCGACCTGTGCGCGAAGCTGCCGAATATCGTCGTTCTGCATCGGCGCCGGCACTCGATCCAGTTGATCGGCCGCCTGATCGAAGTCGTGCGCATCGAAAAATTGCTTTGCTTGCGTCAGCGCCTCGGCCGCCGCGGTGCGCAACTGTTTTCGCTCGACGGTCAATCGCTCGATGTGCTGCCTTGCACGCGTCGACTGCTTCGCCAGCCGAGGATGGTCGTTCCTTGCGATCCCAGCCAGCAGGACAATCGCCTCGTCAAACCGAAACTCCTCGGCCAGACTCGCGGCTGCGCAGAAATCCGCCTCGATCGCTTCGATCCGCTCGGCCGCAACGTCCTTCATCCGCACGCCACACGCGCTGCAATACGTCTCGCCGGCCGCCGACGACTCGCCGCAACGCAAACACGGCTCCCAGAGCGCCGCCCCGCATTGGGCACAAAACTTCCACTGCGGCAGGTTGTCCTGGCGACATTGCGGGCAACACAAAACGGACCGCGACGCGCTTTCCATCTCTCCAGCGGTAGGCATCAATCGAGGTTCCACGGCCATAAGAATAACAGGGCCGCGTTAATGGAAGGTGAGCGCTTCGTTAGCGAAGTATGAAGGGGAAAAAAGACGGGGGCGTCAGCGCCCTATACTGACGCCCCCGTCGGGCCATCGTGACCGCACTCTCTCACGAACGGCCTATTCAAACTTCGCTCGCTTGAACGCATCGCCGCTGAGGAACAATCCGCTGAAGCACTCCGCCGGCGGAAGATCAACCGTCCCGTCCTTGTAGCCGATCGTCTTCGCCTGCTCGTCCGTCAGGTTCGCCCCCTTCAGGAAGCCGGGGTTCAGGTAGCGATCGCCGTTGCCGTCGGCAAACTCCTTGACGGCGCCGTCGGCCATCAGGATGTTGCAGCTCAGCTTGCTTCCACCGCCGTGCTGGCAGTAGAAGTCGCGCGTGTCCTGCATCCAGTAGTTGCTGCCCGACGCCGGATCGCCGATGCCGGTGTTCGACGCCTCGGCCGTCATCTGGTCTTCCAACACGACGCCCGTCTTCGGCATCAGCACGAGCTTGAACGCGGTGGCGTCATATTGGGCGGGTCCGTCGCAGAACGACTCGCAAAGACGCTCGCCGGCCACGGCATAAATCTTCTCCTTGCCGTCATACGCAAAGCCGGTCGGAGCCGTGCTCGGAGCACGCTTCAGGTCGGCTGCGAGAATTGCCTCGTCCGGATCGCCCGGCGCCGCATCGCCCAACAGCGGAATCACCGACGTCGAGACCGGCGAGTTGTCGGTCACGCGGCGGGTCAGCGGGCCCGTCGTCATGCGGGTCCCCTTGAAGCTATAGTTGCCCGTCTCGATCATCGACGTCAACGGCGTCGTGGCCGGCTGGAACTTCACGCCGCCACGAACCAGATACCAACTGGCCGCGTAGTTCGAGTTGTAACCCTTCTCCAACAGACCGCGAACGATGAAGTCGGCTCGCTCGGGCGTGTTTATCGTGGTGCCGCCAAAGCTCCCGCCTTGGTTGCACAC
>JAEWUR010000499.1 GCA_023397045.1 Planctomycetota bacterium | reverse complement strand
CCCCTGATCCGCTTCCCATGCCAAGCTCCGAACTTGCACATCTGGAACTGCTGGCCGAGATCGACAGTCTGGTCGATCGGCTCAACGGCTGGGCCGATGGTGCGCCGGCGTGGCAGCCTGCGCAGCGATGTCGGGCTTTGGTGCGTCGGCTGAGCGAGCGGGCGGCGTCGCTGCGCGTTCGGATCGAAGCGCCGTTGGTCGTGGCAACGCTCGGCGGGACCGGTGTCGGAAAAAGTGCGTTGATCAACGCGATCGTTGGGGCCGAAGTCGTGCGGACGGGCCGGGCGCGACCGACGACGATGCGGCCGACGCTGTTGTCGCGCAGCGATCTTCCGCCCGAGATGCTCGGCATCGATCCGGGCAGCGTTGAGTGGATTCAATGTGATCGGCCGTCGCTGCGCGATCTGGTGCTGATCGATTGCCCCGACCCGGATACGACCGAAGAAACCGACGGAAACGCAAACAACTTGGCGCGGTTGCGGGCGATTCTGCCGCATTGCGATGTGCTTTTGGTCGCGGCGACGCAGCAGAAATATCGGAGCGCGAGGGTTGGCGATGAACTGGCCGCCGCGGTGCCGGGCGCGCATCTGGTTTTCGTCCAGACGCATGCCGACACGGAGGACGACATCCGGGACGATTGGCGGAGCGTTTTGGAGAGTGATGGCAGTCTCCCCTCTCCCGGCGGGAGAGGGGCCGGGGGTGAGGGCGGTGCGAGCCATCAACTGGTGCAGAAGGATGTTTCGACGGACATCGCCCTCACCCTAGCCCTCTCCCAAAAGGAGAGGGGACAGGATAGGGATCTCTCCCAAAGGGAGAGGGGACGAATCATCTTTCGCGTCGATTCGCTTCAGGCGTTGGCCGATGCGCAAAATGGTTTGCAGCCGCGCGGCGAGTTTGCCGACCTGCTTGATTTGTTGACGCGGCGGATGGCCGGGGCGGCGGGCAACCGGATTCGGCGGTCCAATTTTCTGGAACTGATCGGCGATACGCTCGATGCGTGCGGCCGGCGGATCGATGAGGCGATGCCGAACATCGAGGAAGTGCGGAACGCCATTGACGAACAGCGCGGCGTGCTTGCCCGGCAAATTGCCGGCGAGATGAAGGCCGGATTGTTGAGCAACCGCCGGCCGTGGGAAAATCGGTTGTTGGGTCAAGCGGCGTCGCGTTGGGGGCTCAGCCCGTTCGCGTTGGTCTTGCGGGTGTATCAGGGGATCGGCGGTCTGGTCTCCGGGGCGCTGCTTTATCGGGCGAAGACGCCCGCCCAAATGGCTCTGTGGGGTGCGATGGAGGGCGCGCGGACGTGGCGGCGGCATCAGAAATCGCAGGAGGCCGACCGGGGCGTTGTCGAGGCGGTCGATGGGTTCGATCCGGCCGAGTTGCGCAAAGCGTCGATCATCGTCGACGGGTACGCCCTCGAGGCGGGGCTCGATCGCAGTGGGGCGTCGTGGAGCGCCGTCAGCGCCGAGGCCGAGTCGGCCGCCCGGGGATTCGTCGCGCAAGTATCGGGCCAGTTGGAATCGCTTGTTGACCGGCTTGCGCGACGTCAAACGGGCTGGTTGACGCGCGTGTTTTACGAAGCGGCGTTGCTGGCGATGCTCGGGATGCTTCTGTATCGGCTCGGGAAGAATTTCTTCTACGATTCGTGGTTGGCCGAGTCGCCCGGGCCGGTGTTTGGGCTGGAGTTCTATGTCTCCGCGCTGTTTTGGCTCGTATTGTGGTGCCTGCTGCTTCTCTGGATGTTCTGTCATCGCCTGCGGCGCGGTTTGCGAGGCGAAATCGAGCGGCTGGCCGTCGGCTGGCAGAACAGCGACGCGGTTGGCGGCGTCTTTTCGCATCTGGAGAGCGAATGCCGCAGCGTTGAGCGGTTTCGGCAGCAGTTGATTGCACTTCAACGCGACGTGGCCGGTTTGCGGCAGCAGGTCGTCGTCGCGATTCAGCCCGCAACCTAGCACGTCTTCCATTATGTCTATGCCGGTTACGCCAAGGAAAACAAGCATGAATCCAGCAGGGGTTCATGCGCATTACTCGAAACGGCACGGCAAATACTCTGAGCCAGGGGCACTAGGCGGCTTTGGCCCGACGCGGAACATCGATGTGGCGAGCCTCGCCCGATTGGCTCGAAAGCACCGTCGCCGCTTTCTTTCGGAAGCTGAGAAGGATCAGGTTGCCGAACGGATTCTTCCAGATTTGGAACGGGACGATGCTGGACAGCTTCATCGACAGTTTTAAGGAAATCGACGCCAAAAACGGCGCAAGAAAATGCGTCGTCGTTCGGTTAACCAACTCGAAGTCGGCGGACATGGCGCGCGAAATTCGCTGAAGTTTCGACAGGCACGTGAAATAGTTGAACTTCGTAACGTGCTGCTCTTCGTAGGATACTTCGGAAAGACGGTTGACCGCGATTTCCAGAAGCGGCCAGCAGCTTGCATAGTTCGGAGTCGATAGGATCAGCAAACCGTTGTCGTTCAACCGCTCGCTGATTTGCCGGAACAATTCATCGATCTCCGTTTCGTGCAAATGCTCGATGACCTCAATCAACGTGACGCAGTCGAACTTCTGCTCGATCTTCGCCAGACACGACACGTCGTGAATGTGGCGGAACGACCGGAAAGGCGTTCCGAACCGTTGATTCGCATAGGCGGTCTGCTTTTCAAGAATATCGACGCCAAGTTGAAAGCTAAATATGCTGCCAGGGAGCAGTGAGAGAAACGTTCCTGCAAAACAGCCGATATCGAGAATCGACTGGCCGGGCGTTTTCGGCATGCATTCGATGATGCGGTTGAACTTCTGAAGATGCCACGCCCGCCGGACCGGATGGCCCGATTCGGCGACCTCTTGATAGTATCCGATGGGAATGGCGTCATAATTGAAACAAGTCGCATCGTCGGGCAGTCGCGGACCGCCGATTGACGGCCGCGAGGGACTCGCCGGGGATTGACTGTAGGACATGGGAACCATCTCCGTCGGTTCATGGTTTGAGCGTCGCGCGACCGAGTTGCGCATCACGATCATTCCGGCTGATGTAATAAGGTGTTTTTGTGAAGGATTGCGAACTTGCGCCGGCAGTGCGCCGTCGTAGGCCGGTGCCTGCCGGAAAGAAGGCCGCGCCGAACACAAACGCCAGCGATGCCAGCGAGATGTTGCGTCCGAAGCGAACGCTCGGAGAATCGAAAGTGAACTCTACGCGGTGCTTTCCTGCGTTTACAAGACAGCCTTGGAAGTCGCCGTTGACCCGTTCGACGGTCGCGGGCTGCCCATCGATGCGGACCTGCCAATCGGGTGAATAGCTCTCGGAAAGGACCAAGAGCTGGCGAGCGGGTGTTTCGACGTCAATCCAGATTTTTCCCGGTCGGTCATTGATGAGTTCGGCCCTGCCCGGCGTCGAAGATGACAAGAAAAGTGAATGAGTCACCAATGCCGTCGTGTCGACGTCGATGTTCTTCAGATCGTTGAACGGATCCCGGCTGACTTCGGCCTTTGCGACCAATCGCTGGCGGGGAAGCGGATTTGGGATGGCGCCCCAGGCGCCTTCGGGAATCGGCGGTACGCCGGTCAATCGGAACGGCTCGTGGCGCGGCTGCCAGTACCATGCGACCCCGGCCACTCGCAACGCATGAACGTCGCGGTAATCGAGTTTTCGGACGGGCGACATCGCGGCGTAGCCGTTGATCACGCGGTGGCCCGTCAGGCTTTGACGATTGACGTGCGTGAACCAATCGCCTTTGTTGACGAATTCCTGGCAAATGCGTCCTTCGCACGACGGCGGAGGGGCGCAGAATCTTGAATCCGGTATTTTGTCGGAGCGAAGCGTCGCGAGAAACTCCTGGCAGCTTGGCAGATTGTGCCAATAAGTTCGGCCCATCTCAGTATCGACGTTGTAAATCCCCATGTCGATTGCCGCCAACAGCGCCAACATCAGCAGCCCAACGCGTCGACCGCGAGCGGCAAGGGTCAATGCGATGGTTGCGGAGCCAATCAATATAGGCCCTGCGTAATACTGCCATCGGAAGTCGCGGCCGGCAAAGACATCGGCGGGGCGCGTTGCATAGAAATATGCGGCGACGACGATCGACGCGGCCGTCGCCAGCCAAGGCAGCGCCAAGTGTCGCCACGCAGGCTTTGGGCTGTTGCGGCTGAGGGCGAGCAGATGCGCGAACGCAATGGCTGCGATCATTGCCACGCAAAACTGAGTGACGATCAAATATCGTCCCGGTCCTCGAAAGCCGCCGATCACCGGAAGCAAGGTCAACAGCCGATAGAGACCGCCTTCGCGCCCCATCGCCAGGACGGCCATGACGATGGTCGTGAGAACCGCCCAGACCGACAATTGTTGGATCGGGCTCCAGCGTTTTTTTTCAGATCGGAGATATGCAGCTTTTCCGCAGTCCTTTGTCGGAATGTCCGAATGGCGACTCCAACAGGCGGTGAGCCACCATAGGGTCAGTACCAGCGCGACACACCCAACGTAGTTTGGAAACATCGTGAATCCCATCCCGATCCTACAAGGAGCGATGTTCTCGACAAAGGAGGTCCGGGTGATGGCGGGATGGAAGACGTCGACGCCCTTGGCCGCACGGTCCGAGCTTAAGAAGTAGTCGTAGGTTGGAAACAATTGGGCCGATCCCAAGCCGATTCCCAACAGGAAGCCGCCGGCTGTGGCAAGCCAGCGAAACCAATCGGATCGCTGCACGACGAGCAGAAATCCTCCGAACGTCGCGCAGGTCAACAGCGAAATCCATGTCGCCTGGGGGTGCCCCAGGAGAATCTGCGATCCGACAAGCAGGGCGACGGCGAGGAACGCCAATCGCCGTCGGGCAGCGGTGGCCGCCCGGACGGTTTCATCGATCGCTGCGAGCAGCCAGGGGACGTGCGCCAGCACCATCGCAATCTGCGGGTGTTGCAGATGCTCGATGAACATCGCCGAAAACGTGGCCATGAGTGCGCCGAGGCAGGCGGCCGTGAAATCGACATACCGGCGCAAAAAAATGATCGTCCCCAGCAGTAGAACCAGGATGGGAAGAAAAACCTCCAAAGCGAAAGCGGTATCCAGGGGAAGC
>JAEWUR010000424.1 GCA_023397045.1 Planctomycetota bacterium | reverse complement strand
GGCGGCTGCTGTATTGCTCCGCCTTGTCAAAAACGATAGACTAGAGAGATGCGGCAATCCCCGAATTGCCGATAGAAACAGAAACGGTTCTTCACTTTCTACTGTTTGCGTCGTTTCATTTTTGAAGCGCGCTACGGCGCCATGAAAGGGCCCGCCATGGATCGCTACACCACCATTATTCGTTCGATGCACTCCGTCTCAAGCATTTCGTGCTTCGAGAGCGTCGTCGTTGGTGTAGCCGCTATGGAGCGTTCGGCGCTATTGCATGCGCGCGCTCTCCATTGGCGCCGGACGCCGTCGGGCGAATGGGCAAAAACGCAGGCCGCCTTCGGGGCTGCCAGGGCCTAAGCAAAACGGCCTGAACTTGCGTTTGTCCTTTCACCCGCGATTGTCCCGCGGCCGTGCCGGCGCTTAACGGCTTGCTCTCGAAGCTCCCCGTGTTTGCCGCCTGTCCCGGCTTCTCACGATTCATCGACGTTCCGTTTTTGTTGGTAGGAAAACCGTATCATGATCTCCGATTCGAGCGAACAATTCGCAACATCCGACACCGATCCCAGCGAAAGTCCATTAGACGCCACCGTCGCGGCGGCGCAGCAGGGCGACCGGCAGGCCTTCGGCCTCTTGGTCGAGCGATATCAACGCGCCGTCTACCTGACCGCCTATCGCCGGCTGCACGACCACGCCGAGACGCAGGAGGTCTGCCAGGACGTCATGATTCAGGCCATGCGGAAGATCGGTCAACTTCAGGACGCCCGATGTTTCGGCAGTTGGCTGCGGTCAATCGCCGATCGGATGGCGATCAATCGGGCGTTGCGGCGCAGGGCGACCCTGTCCATGAACGCGGCGATGGATCGGGACGACGCGGGCGAGATCGATTCGCCGCTGTCGATGATCCTCGCGCGTGAGCGAAGCGAGCAGGTCCATCAAGGTCTGCGCCGGCTGCAATCGCTCGATCGACAGACGTTGACCGCCTTCTATTTCGACGGCAGCAGCCTGATCGAAATGAGCCAACAATTCGCCTCTCCGGTGGGCACGATCAAGCGGCGTCTGCACGTCGCGCGAAAGCGATTGGCCAAGGAACTCGAGGCGATGGTCGGCTGAAAGGATTGCGGAATGATGAATAATGCAGAAGGATGAATGCAGAAGGATGAATGAGGAAGGTCGGCAAAAAACCACGACCCTTCTCCATGCATCCTTCATGCATCCTTCATCATTCCGCATTCATCATTGAAAAAAGCGGCCGTCGCCAGCTTGGGGGGGGTAAGCCGGCGACGGCACAGGGAGGGCGTCGCTCTTGATTTGTCGATCGCAGCGCTACGGTTGCAGCACGCCGATCTTTTCTTCTTCCTCTTCCTGAATGATGATGCGCGGCGTCACCATCATCATCAGGCTTTGCGTCTGACGGCCAATGCCCACGTTCTTGAACAGCCGATTGACGTACGGCAGTTTGTTGAGCATGGGAACGCCGTTTTCCTTGCGGTCTTCGCTAAGACGCTTGATGCCGCCGAGCAACACGGTGCCGCCGTCGGGCACGCTGACGGTCGTCGTCACGGTGACGAACGAGAACGTCGGCAACTGGACCGTCGTGCCGGCGGTCGTCGTCGTGTCGTTGTCCTCCGTCTTGTTCCACAACTTCGACGGATCGGTGGCCGCGGCTTGCAGACCTTCACGCGTCGTGTCGGTCGTCGTCGTTTCCGAACCCTGGAATTGGAACGTCTTGACGTCGCCAATCTTGCTGAAGAACGGGACGACGGTCAGCCGAACGAATCGCCGGTCGTTCGACACCACGGCCTGGACGGTCATGAACGTGCCCTCCGACAGCACGACGATCACCGGCTGTTGGGCCGCGGCGAAGTCGCCGACGACCGGAATCACGCTGATGACGAACGGGCTTTGCGAAGTATCGGAAACGTAGGCTTGTTGTCCATTGAACAGCGTCACCTTGGGTGCCTGGAGCACGTTGCTTCGCGTGTCGCCCTGGGCGGCCTGAATGAAGAAGTAGGCCTCGATGTCGCTGAGGATTGCGAAACCGAGCGTGGCGCCCGCCGAAGGATCGAAGCCGCCGTACTGCGGGATCGTCAAACCATAGCTGTTCTGCACGAAGGGAATATCCAAGTCGGCGCTGTAGGTCGTGGGCGTGCCCATGCCGACGACCGCCGTGCGGTTGCCGTTGTTGGTGTCCGACGAGGAGGAGTTGATCGCTTGACCGCCCATGCCCTCGACGGCGAGGCCCTTGCCTTGGACGTTCGAGTTGATGTCGAAGTCGAAGCTGACGCCGATTCGCTCGAAGAAGTTGTCGTTGAGCGTGATAAAGCGGACTTCGATCGTGACCTGGAGGTCTTGGAGACGTCGCAACTGCTCGAGCAGGTCGGCCAATTCCTCGTGGACTTCCTGCGTCTGGCTGACGACCAGACTCAGATTCGTTTCGAACGGGGCGATCGAGCCCGGCCCGCCGACTTCATCCCACGTCGTGGGACGCACGGTCGAGACGATCAGGTCGATCAGGCTATCGAAGTCGGCCTGTGCACCGCCGCCGAGTCCGCCCGGTCCCGATCCGACGGGCGCGTTTTTTGGCATGCCCGGCGCGGCGCCCGGCTGCGTGGCCATTTGGGCGAGCATGTTCGGATTGAGCGTTCCGCCGGTGCCCTTGCCGTCGCGAGATGCGACGACCGCCATCGGCGTGTTCTGCGAGGTGCCGAACGGCATTCCGCCGCCGAACCCCGACAGATTCATCGTGTTGTTGTAGGCCGCATCGAGGCCCATCCGCGTTGGCACGAAGTTGGGGATCGGGATGACGAGGTCGGCCACCGGATAGGTGACGCGATAGACCTGGCCGTCGCGCATCTGTTCGCTGGTGATCTTCAGCACTTCGTCCTTGATGACATAACTCAAGTGGAGCGGCTCCAAGACCAAGTTCAACGCGCTCTTCAGCATGATCGCCTGTCGCAGGTCGATCGTGACCGGCGTGTCGGTCGTGACGCCTTCTTCCTCCAATCCCTTCGGATCGAGGTGCAGGTTCACGTCGGCCAGCTTGGCCAGGTTTTCAAGAACAACGCTCAACGGAGCGTTGTTGAATTGCAGCGAGACCGGCGTGCGCAGTTTCTTTTCGATCTCGACCTCGGACTCGGATCGCTGCCGCTGGCGGTCGGCCAGGAACTTCGCGCGTCGGGTCGAGAGCTTCTCCCATTCCTTGGCGTCGGTGAACACCATGGGGTTCTTGTCGCCCGCAAACGGGATCGACGCGCTGTCGACTTCACCCAAGGCGGCGACGAAACCATCCTCCTTCGCATCGGCGATGGCCTTGCCGTTCATGAATCGGCGGACGAATTTGGCCTGCCAGCGGATCTGCTGGACGACCGGGTTTTCCGGGTCCAATTCCTCGGCCTGCTTGGCCTTGATCTGGGCCTCGTCGAATTTCTGCTCGTCCATCAACCGGTTGAACTCGTCGAGCAAGACCGCGAGTTTCTCGCCGACCTCGACCTTGACCTGTTGTTCGCGAGCCACGTCCCCTCGGATTCGGGCGTTCTTCTCGGCCAGTTCAAGTTGAGGTTGGTTCTGTTCGATGTATTGCTGGATTTCGGCAATCGCCCGATCGACGCGGCGCATCAGTTGGTCGCGCGTCGAGCTTTCCAAGCCCGAGGCCTCGACCTTCTTGCGAGCTTCCTCCAACATGGCCAACGCGGCCTTGGGATCGGAGTCGCGCATCGCCCGGGCCGTCGCCTCGCGATGGGCCAAATCGCCGGCCACTTGCCGGGCAAGCACCTGCTGGCGCGCGGCG
>JAEWUR010000405.1 GCA_023397045.1 Planctomycetota bacterium | reverse complement strand
TTTCCTCCGCCTTGGCGACGGCATCGGCCTCCAAGCCGATCTTCTGTCGCGCCAACTCGACAGGAGCCGAGTCGGCGTGCTCCTTCCAAAGCAAGACGACGTCCGAAGGCTCGGCATCGAGCGGAATGCGAGCCCGACACGGCTCGGGCGCGGGATCCCACACCTGCACCGGTTTGACGAACCACGTCACGGTGTTCCGGCCCACTTCCGCACCGTCGCGATATCCGACCAATACGAACTCGCCCTGCGGCGCGTCGTGTTGTTCGCCAGTAATGACCGCATGGAGCGTTCGTCCAACACGTTCCAAGCCGAATGGCGGCAGCCATGGGTGCCCGGGCTCGATCCGCAGTTGCACGTTTCCGGGCGATGCACTCCCGTCGGCCAAGACGGCCGATTGGGCGATGGTCAGTCCAAAAAAGGCAAAAAAAGCACACGCAGCAAGCATCGCGTCGGTTTTCGTCGATCGTCCTTTTGCTGCCTGGTGAGTCATCTGGATCGTTTTTCCCTGCATTGACGTTGCTTCCTTAAGTTGTTTCTATTGCAGAAAGGCTAGGCTACCCAAGGTGTTCACTCATGCGGTTGTGGAAATGGTATCGAAAGCTCATGCCGCCCGGATGGCAGGTTATAAACGGCCTTCGCTAGATCTGTTGTCGGCAAGTACACCGTAGCCGACGTGTTGGCAGGAATGTCGACCTTGACGTTCAGCATTCCTCCGTCCAGCGCCCAGTCGCATCCGATTCGTCCGTATGGCGAGCGATAGTCTCCCTTGGCCCAGGTGATGTCGCCGACGACGGCCGGCTTGATCACAAAATGCTTGAAGCCTGGGCTCTCCGGATCGGGGCGGATGCCCAATATCCCGCGGATGAACCAACTGCTGATGCCGGTGAAGCAGCCGTGGATCATCGACGCCTCGGCGCCCTGCGCGTCCCACGTCTCGGGCCATGTGTTCAAGCCGCGCTCGATAAAACACCCATAGCCGGGGTAGGTCGGTTGATTCATGTACGTGAACACCACGTCATTGGCGTCGTGGTCGGTCAAGTACCGCGTCATGTAATAGAACACGGGATCACCGACGTCGAGATGGCCGTTTTGACCGACGAGGATTTCGCGGCAAAGGTTCGCATGGACGGCGGACAGGCGTTCTTCCGGGACGGCTCCCGCGACGAGCGCCATCGCGTACCGGCTTTGGCGTGTGTCGAGATAGATGTTTTTGGAAGGTACGAAGTATCGCCTGTTGATGGCCATCGCGATGTTTTTGGCGAGCGTTTCGTAATTCGCCGCGTCTTGGTCATTGTTCAATGCTCGCGCGATCTGGGCCGCGGTTCGCACGGCGAGGAGATAATAGCAGTTGTTGAAGTAAACGGCCTCGGCCGAATCGCTCAACTCGCTTCCATGCGGCGTGACCCAATCGCCGATGAAACACCATTGCAGAAACGTCGTGCCCGACGGCGGGGCAAAGAACGCCAACAGCCCGTCGGCGTCGCATTTCGTCTGAAGGAATTGCAGCCAGCGTTTCATCGGCGGATAAACGTCCTCCAACGCCCGGCAATCGCCGTAGAGCTGATAGAGGCGCCACGGGATCATCATCATGCTGCCGCTCCAGCACGGCCCTCCGCCGCCGTCTCGGGTCGGGGCGGTGTGACCGACGTGGCCGTTTTCGGCCTGGATGTCACGCCAGTCGCGCGCCCACTTTGTGTAGAATGCAGGAGCGTCGACGGCAGCCGCCATCGCCTCAATACTTGTCTGGCACGTGTCGCCGTAGCCGAGCCGTTCGCGATGCGGACAATCGACCATCACGCCCCCGGTCGTCAGATTCAACATCGTATTGACGTCGGCGTCGTAGATCTTCTTGAGCAGCTTGTTGGAGCAATCGAAATTGCCGGTGCGCTCGAAATCGTTGCCGACGCGATGGCCGAGCACGTCGGTCAGCGCCGGCGCGTGGTCGATGCCTTCGATCGTCGCGTACCTGATGCCGTGATAGGCAAAATGGTTGCAGAGGGCGCCTTGCCCGCTCGGGCCAAGCACGTATTCGTTACGCTGATGGTACTGGCATTCGATCTGGTCATTGTAAGAAACCGAGATGCCGATCGTCTCGCCCGGTTGGCCTTTCAGCTTCGCCTCGATCCAACCGGCATAATACCTCCCCATGTCGATGCGATATTTTCGAGGGCCGATCTCCGTCACGCTGACCGGATGGATCGTTTCCTGCTTGCGATTCGGTTGCACCAAGTCCGGTGAGAGCTTTCGATCGAATTCATACGTTGTCGCGTTCTCCCAATTCGAATCGTCCAGCCCGACATTGTTCCAGCCCGGCAGTTCTTGGTTCGCGTCAATGCGGTCGCCACCGAAGTTCGTATACGTCCACTCGCCGAGGTGTTTTCCGGGGCTCAGGCGACACTTCCAGGTGGAATCCGTGGCCAGCACGGTTCGGATTTCGACATCCTTCTGGATATCAAACTGGGCGATCAGCAATGGGCTTTTCGAGAACTGGAAATCGGTGCCCGGATTGACGCCGCGGAACAACGACCAGCCCGGCGCGAGCCAGATGCCGATGACGTTTTCGCCCGGCTGCAAGTATTCAGTAACATCATATGCGACATACAACGCCCGTTGTGTAAGATCGCTCACCGAGGGACTCAACAAGCGATCGCCCACTCGCCGGCCGTTGACGAAAAGCTCGTGGTAGCCGATCGAACCGACGTACGCAATGGCCGACACCGGCTTCTGCTCCAAGGAAAAAGTCTTTCGAAGCCAAGGTTCGTCATGATCGGTGGCCGAGGCCATGCCGATCCATTGGCCCTTCCAGTCGTCGGCTGACAGCAGTCCGATGGTAAAGCGCGCCGGCGAACTCCAATCGGACGCCACGTCGTTCTCATCCCAGACTCGCACCTTCCAAGAGCATTCCGCTCCCGACGTCAAGGGCTTACCGGCGTATTCCACCAGAATGCTTTGGTCGGATGGGAGTTTGCCGGAATCCCATAGATCGCCCTGATCTTTCACCAGTAACTCCTGCGAAGATGCGACCAGGATTTGGTAAGCGATCTGCCGTCGGCCCTGACGGTCTGACTCGATCACCCAACTCAAACGCGGCCTATTCGTATCAAGGCCGATCGGATCCCGAAGGTATTCGCACCGCAATTGAACCAGCCGACACGAATCACCGGAATCTGCTTTGGGTGTGCTTGCCGCAACGATGGCTTCATACCAAGCGTCGGCCATCACCTCGCCGCCCAGCCGGTTCGGATGGACGGTGTCGTTCAGATAGATCGAAGGATCGGGCAGAAACGGCGTATATAGATCGACAATGCTCACGTTCGGCCCGAACCGCTGGCAGATCGGCACGATGTCCGCGTTGTACTTCCGCAGGATCGGATCGAATCCCGGCGCAGTGTCGGGCGAGAACTGCGCGACGATCAGATGGGCCAGCGGTGCAATCGCCCGAATCTCGGCAACCAATTCGCCAAGTCGAGCCGGCGCGGTGGTAATATCTTCCGTTCCCTGGAGATAGTACATGACATCGTTCGCCCCTACCATCAACAGAATGTAGGTGTTCTCCGCATTGACGTTTTGATGATCCATGTAGGTCTTGATGTTCGCCCGCAGCATATCGACCGAAAAGCCCCCATGCCCTTCGTTGGCGATCAACGTCGGCGCATACCCGTTGTCGGCCAATTTGGCCAGAAGCGGAGTGACATAGACGCCGGTCTGCGTGATCGAGCATCCGATGGGCAGCAGATTGATCGGCTGGTCGGCCATGGCCTGGTGAGAATGCATCAATACAAGCAACAGGAGCAGAACACGCACTACACAAAGCCACGAACTGTTTAGGATCGTCGGGAAACCATGTGCTGCCTTTCGCTCCGCGAAAGTCGCGTTCTTTCGCAAAACAAAAGGGAACAGTCCGACAGTGATCGATCTGTCGGCCCTTGGCATGAACAAAGAAAATACGTATCGCATCATCGGTATCCCTTGTGAGATAATCAGGTGGGAAGGCGGGGGCATGGCGGCGGTGTAAACAAACATTTTCAACCATCCGGTGCGAATTGTCAATCATTCACTGCCGTGATTGGGTCCAGGTAGCGTCACCTCGACTGCCGCCGCCTCCACACGAACGCCAGCAAGGCCAGCAGGCCTGATAGCAAACTTGCGGGCGACGCCTCGCCCTGAAACCGGATTACGGCGTCTTCAGCCTGAAACTATCCATGATAATCGACTGATCCACGACGCCGTAAGGGTCGTCGCTGCCCATGTGGGCAAACACAAGAATTTGGCCGTCGTCAAGCTGAATACCTTTGGGATAGTATGCCCTTTCAGGCATGTTGATGATCGGATGCCATGTCTCTCCTGCATCGTCGGTCCACTGTCCTGCATTGACCAAGAGGATCACGCCCTCTTGCGTTGCCAAGAGATTGGGCAATCCCAGGTTCGGAAATGGCGACGGCCCGACCCATTTCGGTTTCCACGTATCGCCCTGCTTCTCTGTCACACCTTGCCAGTAGGTGTGGCGCCGCTGATTCAGCGGTTTGTCGGCATCTTCGGGCATGCTGCGGCGAAAGACCCAAAACAGGTCACCGTTGGGCAATTCGGCCATGTCGCACTCCTCGCACGACCACGTACTACGGTATTCATCCGGTACGACCTGAATCGACTGCCCCCAATTTCTTCCCTCATCGCTGGAGACCAATAGCAGCGGCTCGACATCGGCGCCGTATTCCTCCCATGGTCGGCCCGCAGGTCCGCGAGATATGCCGCCATGAAGTGCGATACGTCCGTCACGCAACCGGCGAATGCCCGCTATATCAATCATGAAATCATCCGGTGAAAGTGGGCACACGAACTCGTCCCAAGTCCTTCCGCCATCAAAAGACTTTTGCACCAAGCCGGTCCTCGGCACGTCGGCGTCGTAAGGAAGGTGAGGTCCATATACGGACCGCATGATTGTGTTTTTCTCCAGACTCACACCGCCATGCACAAACCAGTTCATGGGTGTTTGGCGGGCGTCCTCGCTCACCTTGTTCCATGTCACACCGTTATCGGTCGACTTTAGATAGATGGTGCATGTGTTCAGACCGGACATGTCACGCTGCGGATCGGAGAGGTGCGGCCAGCTTAACGCTTTCTGAATCGCTAATGGTGCCCGAAACCGCCTCTCCTCCCTCCCCGTCGCCTGAAAAAAACTGACCATGATGCTGCCATCTGGCATTATCCAGGGATAGACCCAGCAGGTGAACCCGGGCGTTTCAGGCGAGTGATAGATCGTTTCGCGATGACAATCCACTGCGGCATAGTTCTTCTCACCCGCCGCAATGAGTCCCTCCGCGCAAAAAGCGAGGAGCAAAGAAGCGCGGCGGATCAGATGTACAGTCATCATTGTTGCTTCCGTATCGAAGACAAAGATTGTGAGCTAGGGCAAATCATCCTCATGGAATAACGGCGGACTGGCTATTGTCCATCAAGGAACGGCATCCACAAGGCCATACCTGTCTCTTTTTCCAAAGATGGCACGCATAGGCAATAACGCCTGTCAGTAAGATGCAAATGGCCCCCGGCTCCGGAATTGGCGATGATACCACA
>JAEWUR010000329.1 GCA_023397045.1 Planctomycetota bacterium | reverse complement strand
ACTACGACGGCACAGGGAGGTGCCATCAAAGCCGCCGCCGGACTCGTTCCGGCGGTTTGCTTTTCTTGGGGTGAGGATTCGGCGTTACCCGTGCGAGCAATTTCCGCCGCAGCAATGCGACATGCCGCAGGCCGGCGCGACGGGGCAGGACGACGACCCGGTGGAGGTCGAATGGGCAGCAGGACGGCTGAACTGGCGTTCGACGTTCGGTTGTCCGCAATCGGGGCAGGCGGGCGTTTCATCGCCGCGAATCAATTCCTCGAACTCGCGGCCGCATTTCTTGCAGGTGTATTCGTAGATCGGCATCATTGGAATCCTGTCGTTTTTGGCTCGTACCATTATAATAGTACGAAACCGCCCCGACATCCCCCCAAGAAACCGGTGATCCCATGAAACCCATCGTGTTGAACCGCGAACAATCGCGGCGGGTGGACCAACTGGCCGAACGTGATTTCGGATTCTCCGGCCTCGTGCTGATGGAAAATGCCGGGCGGGGCGTGGCGGAGGTGCTGTGCCGTTCGACGATCGACGGCCCGGTGGTCATCTGTTGCGGAAAAGGCAACAATGCCGGCGACGGATTTGTGATCGCCCGGCACCTCGACCTGCGAGGGCATTCGCCGCGCGTGCTGCTTTGGGCCAAGCCGGACGAACTGACGGGCGACGCCGCGGCGAATTATAACATTCTCACCAAGACGGACGTGCCGATCGAGGTTTTTGGTGTCAACGACGACCCGGCGAGGTTGGCGGCGCAACTCGACGGCGCTGCGTGGATTGTCGATGCGTTGTTGGGCACCGGCGCGCGGGGCGAGCCGCGTCCGCCACTGGATCGGGTGATCGATCAGATCAATGCCGCCGCCGCACCGACGTTGGCGGTTGATTTGCCGAGCGGTCTGGATTGCGACACCGGTCGGCCGGCCGCGCATACGATCCGTGCCGCGATCACTTGCACGTTCGTCGCGTTGAAGAGCGGCTTTACAGCGCCCGATGCCGCGCCGTATCTCGGTCAGATTCAGGTCGTCGACATTGGAATTCCGCGAAAACTGATCGACCGCGTTCTCATGTCCCCTCTGCCACCGGGAGAGGGGACCGAGGCAATGCCGTTCAATTAGTCGCGATTATTTATCGCATAACAAGTTTTTTCATGGGTGCCGCCGATAGCTTGTCTATCGGGGCGCCGAGAGGCACGGGAGGAGTCGTTGTTTTTCGGCAAAAGACCTCTTGCGGCTTCGCCGCCCTGATAGCCGAGCTATCAGGGCTACCCAGAGTGAACTCGACGGATAATGTTGCGAATCGACGCAGATTCTTCGCTGCGCTCAGAATGACAATGATTCAGGGCCGGATCGCCTAACGACCTTCCGCCCCGACGATTGCCTCGATCAGGCCGGCGATTGTATACTCGGCTGCCTCGGACGCCGGTTCGAATCCTAGCTCGCGAAGCGTCGCCGACGTGACGGGGCTGATGCTGGCCAATCGGGCCAATCGCAGATCCTCGCCGAACAGATTGGCCAACGATCTGGCAATGGCGGAACTCGTGACGGTGATCCAATCGATCCGGCCGGCGCGAAGTTGTTCGAGCACGTTCGGATCAGGCCGTTCGACGTCGGTGCTCGAATAGGCGACAACCTGTTCGACCGCCGCACCGGCGGCCGTGAGCCGTTCGGCCAGCACTTCGCGCCCGCGACTGGCGCGGATCAGCAGGAATCGCCGACCGGACGCCTCGTGGGCCAGTGCATCGGCCAAGGCCTCGGCCCGGTATTGCTCGGGCAGGAGATCGGCATGGACGCCATAGCGCGCCAGTTCGTCGGCCGTGCCCGGGCCGATGGCCGCGATCAAGGGCGTCGTCCGCGGCGATTTCGATTCGTCGTTTGGGGCGTGGCAGGTCGGTAGGATGCCGCGAATTGCTTGCATCCGATCGAAAAAGAATCGCACGCCGTTCGCACTGGAAAACACGAGCCAGTGGAACTCGGTCCATCGCGCGATCGCGTCGTCGACCGGTCGCCAATCGTTGGGCGGGGTGATCTGAATGGCCGGCTGAACGATGACCTCGGCCCCCGTCGCACGCAGCCGCTCGGCCAAGGGGTCGTCATCCTCCCTGGGCCGCGTCACCATGATCCGCAAGGCGGCTTCGCTCGCTGCGAACGGGATTTCCGAGTCCTGCATTCCGAAGGGTCCTTTTTTCGCACGGCTCAGCCGCAATCGACGCCGATTTGTTGGCCCAACGTCTGGATATAGACTCGGGCTTGGTCGTAGGCCGCCGCGTCGGCGAGGTGTTCGAGCATCAGCGGCGGCTCGCCCGGCAACGCGGCAAGCCGCTTCAAGTACGTAGCATAATCCAACACGCCCGTGCCGGGAATCACCTCCAGGAGGTGGACGTTCATCTCGACCGGATCGGACCAGGCCAAATCCTTCGCGTGGCAACTGACGATCCACGGCCCGAGCTTGTCGAAACACTCGTTCAACAATTCCCGATTCTGATAGAACCGTTGCGGAGAGTTCACGGCATTGCACGGATCGAGG
>JAEWUR010000314.1 GCA_023397045.1 Planctomycetota bacterium | reverse complement strand
CCTACGAGACTGCTGCAAAGCTGGAATTGGTGCTTGGTACTCCCGCACATTTTTGGAATGCGCGCGAACATTCCTACCGAGAATCGCTTGTGCGAATCGAAGAAGCTGAGCGATTGGCACAAGAGGTTGGATGGCTAAAGGAACTTCCGCTCAATGTCTTGGCAGATAGAGGGCTCATCAAAGTCGACGGCGATAAGCGATCTGTTGTCCGGCAAGCGCTCAGCTTCTTTGGAGTCAGTAGCGTGTCCGCGTGGCAAGAAGTGTGGGGACGGCCTTGTGCGCAGTATCGTGGTGCCTCAGCACAGAGGAGACATCCTGGGTATGTCGCAACATGGCTACGCATAGGCGAACTTGCTGCCGAATCCGTGACATGCGATCCTTACGATCCACAGAGATTTCAAGAGGTTCTTCGAGAGCTTCGCTCCTTGACGGCTGGTTCCGTAGGGAAGTGGTGTGAAGAGGTTAAAACAAAATGCGCGGCAGCGGGTGTTGTTGTTGTGTTTGTGAAGGAAATTCCTGGCGCTGGGGTAAGCGGCGTTACGCGGTGGATGACGAAGGATAAGGCTCTAATCCAATTGAGTCTGAAGTACAAGACCGATGACCAACTCTTCTTTAGTTTCTTTCACGAAGCGGGCCATATTCTGCTTCACGGAAAGCGAAAAGTCTTTGTAGAGTACGGACAACAACAGGACACAGAGGAGCGCGAGGCGGACGGATTTGCGGCCGACCTGTTGATTCCAGACGAACAGACACGAGCCATGCAGTATCTCAAGGATCAGTCGGCGATTATTCGATTTGCTGCGGCATTGGGTATCGCACCAAGCCTTGTGGTTGGACGAATGCAGCATGACGAGTTAATGCCAAGATCTTACTGCAACGACCTGAAACGAAAGGTGAAATGGGCGTAGTAATGTCACAGCGTCGAATTGCATCTCATGAGTTCATTGTTTGGGCGGAGAGTCTAAGCGGAATGCTCACTTCTCTCCGAACTTCCTATGGGTCCACCGAGGAGATGCTTGAGTGTCCCGATTGGGATGAGAGCAAGACGGAATACTTGCTTGAGTTGGTGCGCTGTCTTCACGACGACCTGACGATGCTAGATGAGGAGATGAGAGATCATGTTGAAGCAAAAACGAAAGCCAAGGATCGCGACGAGCTACCGTGACCAGTTAATAGGATTCGTAAAAGCATACAGGAAGAAGCATCCTGGTCCGGTATCGCTATATAAGGTGGCCGTATGGGCCTATGAGAAAGGTCTGTGGGAGCCCCGCAGAATTCACCCAGCAACCATTCTGGCCAAGTAACTTAAGCTCGCCGCAAGAGAGGATCGTGTCACTGATCCGCAACAACGTAAATTGCGGGCATGGCTTCCCGCCAAAATTGAGCGAGTGGACAGAAAAGGAAATAGGGTTTTTGATGTTGTTTGGGATCACATCTTTGAGATGAGCGCGCATCACGCCCTTTTGTTTTTGAGTCAGCAGTACGAAAACATCGATAAGCAATGCCGATCGCACGGTAGGGTTAAAGCGAGCATCCTAGAAAACAACCGGAATTGCAGAGAGTTGCAGTTAAGTCTCTTTGACTACGATTTTCGTTACGCAACTGGAGAGCCACAACAGCAAGTTGTGGAACAGATCGCAGAAAGTTCCATCAACACAAAAAAATAGCGACAATTATTGTTTGTCGCGCCATCGCGCCTTGGCAGCTTTTGTGGCGATTGCCTCTCGCTGTTCGGCCGTCAACTTCTCAGCCCGTGCCTTGCCACCCTTTAGCCCGCCCAGTCGACCAAGAGCGACTGCGGCAGGGTTCTTCTCCTTGGGTGGTTCGGCGTCCGGCACAACTGCGTCAAGAACGTGCCGAGCGATTTCAGACGGGTCGAGTTGTTTTTTCCTCATACCTCAATTCTAGCGGGGTATGCCTGAGCGGTCAAGGTTGGTCCTGAAATTCCGAGCGGTCAAACTGACCCACTACCGACGAGGGGCGCCGTGTTGACGGCCGGGCTGTGTTCGGCAAAATAGTTGTTCATGGTCCGCGAGGCGGACCCTACAAGAAAAAGAGTCCTATTGCATTCACTCACGCCCAACAGATCCTTCGCTTCCTGCTCCGCACTTGACGAAAGGCCGGTTATGCCGCAATTTGAATACGTCTATGTCCTGAACGTCATGTCGGACGACCACCCCGGCATCGTGGCGGCCGTCACCGGTGTGGTCGAATCGCTCGACGGCAACATCGACGCGTGCAGCCAGACCGTCTTGGGCGGCTATTTCACGCTCATCATGATCGTCAGCGTGCCCCGATCGATCGAACCCAAAAAACTCGTCGAGCTCGTCCAGCGCGCCGACGGGTCCGGCCCATCGCTTCAGGTTTTGGCACGCCCCATTCGGCCCGACGGCCATCCCGCCGAGCAACCCGTGACCGACCGATTCGTCTTCACCGCCTTCGGTCCCGATCAGCCTGGCATTGTGCGGCGTTTCAGCCAATATCTGGCCGGCAAGGACATCAACATCGTCGACCTCTACGGCGACCGGAAGGGCGACGATTTCGTCTTGATCGGCCAGGTCGAAGTGCCCGTCCATTGGGACATTCGCACCATGCAGACCGACCTCGAACAGATGGGCCGGGAACTCGGTTTCACCGTCAAGCTTCAACACGAAAACATTTTTGTGGCAACCAACCAGTTGCGACTCTCCATTCAATCGCCGTCGATCAAAGCCGCGACAACCTAGGCCACATTGCAAAACGATCCCGAATGAGGAAAACATGCTTCGCACCGAAGAAATCCTTTCGACCATCGACATGCTGCACGCCGAACACCTCGACGTGCGTTCGGTCACGCTCGCGCTGAGCCTCGAAGATTGCTCGGCCTCGGACGCCGATCACCTTTGTCGCAAGGTGCATCAGAAGATCACCGCCCGGGCGAGCCGTCTGGTCGAAACCTGTAACCGCGTGGGTGCGAAGTACGGAATTCCCGTCATCAACAAGCGACTCGCCATATCGCCGGCCGCGTCGCTATTGGCCGGCCACGGCCACCGGACCGCCGTGCAGTTGGCCAAGACGCTTGACCGCGCCGCGACCGAATGCCGCGTCGATTTCGTCGGCGGTTTCACGGCCCTCGTGCAGAAGGGCGTTACCTCGGGCGATCGCATCGTGATCGAGTCGTTGCCCGACGTGTTGTCGCAGACCCAGCGCGTCTGTGCGTCGGTCAACGTCGCGACGCGCAGGGCGGGCATCAACATGGACGCCGTCAGCGAGCTCGGCCACATCCTGCTGCGCATTGCCGAGGCGACGGCCGCCAATCGCGGCTTCGGATGCGCGAAATTGGTCGTCTTTTCCAACATTCCCGAAGACAATCCGTTCATGGCCGGGGCCTACATGGGCTCGGGCGAGCCCGAGGCCGCCATCAACATCGGCGTCTCCGGCCCCGGCGTCGTTTCGAGCGCCCTGAAGCGGCGGCTGGCCGTCGGCGACCGTCTCACGCTTGGCGATCTGGCCGAGGAAATCAAAATTACCAGCTTCCGCGTCACCCGGGTGGGCGAGCTGATCGGTCGCGAGGTGGCCGCCGAGCTTGGCATCCCCTTCGGCATCGTCGACCTATCGCTGGCGCCCACGCCGACCATCGGCGACAGCATCGGCGAGATTCTCAAAACGCTCGGAATCGCCAAGATCGGCGCCCCAGGCACGACGGCCGCCGTGGCTATGCTGAACGACGCCGTCAAAAAAGGCGGATTGTTCGCGTCAAGCTCGGTCGGCGGCTTGAGCGGCGCTTTCATTCCAGTCAGCGAAGACGCCACGCTCGCCGATGCCGTCGGCCAAGGCCATCTCGTGCTCGAAAAACTCGAAGCCATGACCAGCGTCTGCTCGGTCGGGCTCGACATGATCGCCATCCCCGGCGACACGCCCGCCGAG
>JAEWUR010000309.1 GCA_023397045.1 Planctomycetota bacterium | reverse complement strand
CGCCCGACGCATCCACCATCCGTCGTCCAGTCGTCACCTTGGGACTCACTTCCGCTTGCGCCAGGCGTAGGCCAACATGCCGAACGCGCCCATAACCAATAGACAAACGGCGGACGGTTCGGGGACGTTGGCGGTCAACAGGATCGAATCGATTCCGCCGGCGTAGCCGCCGTGGCCGCTGATCGTGATCTGGTCGTAGGCCGAGATCGACCACCCCAGGCTGGTGAATCCACCGGCGGAAATCCACGTCGAGTCGCCGTGTGCCTTATAATAGAAATCCGACGAATCGCCTTGCAGTACGAACTTCACGTCGGTTGCGGTCGTTGGTTGCGGCGTGATCTTGATGACGTTCGAGGAGTTCATCACGCCGAATTGCATGTCGCCGTAGCAGATCGACACGCCTTGCATCTGATTCTCGGGATCGGCCGAGCTGCGAATGTGGAGTTCCGCGTCGGTAACGGAACTCTGTGGAGAGAGAAGTGTCGCCGTCAGTGTGTAAATCTCACCGGCAACGGGCGTATGGGTGAATCCTTTGGTAACCCTGGTGGCCCATGAATCCGACCCGCCACTCCAATCCGCCGATTGTCCGGAATCGAGTGCCGTGCCTGAGATCACGATGGGATCGAATCCGCTCCATCCGTTGTAACCATCGACCGTCGTGCCAGGCAACGCGCCCTCAAAATCCTCCTGAAGAATCACCGTGTCGGCGAACAACGGCGAGGCAATGGCCAAAGCGAACACCAGAACTTGCAGCAACGTCTTCATTTTCGGTACTCCCTAATGAGAACAACTGAGAAAGGCCATTCGCGGGCAGACGGCAACGCGCCGCCTGCATGGTTCGCCGCAATACGGCCAGATAATCGCTCAATTTTTTTGGTTCCGTTTTTCTTATTGTTCTGTGGCGGTCATTTCCAAACGCGGATCGCCAAAAACAACCCAATCGTGGCTGATGTCGTCGCCGCCGTCGGTGGCAACGAGCGTCAGGAACCGATCGGTGTTTTCGATCGGGACGATGACGGAATAGCCGCCGTCGGACATCTGGATCTGCCGACGCCGATACCGAACCTTTCCATCGACGAGCACGGACAGGTCGGCGTAGGTGTTGCCCATCACCGATTTTCCGGAGTCGCAATTCCCGGCGATGGCGCGAAACACCTCCAATCGGCACCCGGGATTCGCATTACGTATGGCGTCCAGGTCGAAGGTGATCGCGTTGCTGGCGTGCAGGACGATCGCACCGTGTCCCGGCGAGTTGACGTCGATTCCCCAGATGTTCGTTGGATAGGCCTCGGGCATTGGGCCGCCTGCCCAGATCGGCTGCCATGTCTTTCCGACGGTGCGGTGGAATCCCTCGAACCGTCCGCCGGCTGAATCAATTTGCACGGAGGGTTGATTTCCGTCGGGGATGAAAACGCCGTCGACGAAGGGCATCTCCTCCACCCGGTGATACTCGTTGTCGGAGATCAAGGGCGCCGTTGCCGAGAACTCCGTCGGCGTTGCGACAACATGACCCGACCGAGGATCGATGCCGCGGCCGCGTTTGCCCGAAAAACCGTCGCCGCCGGCAACAACGTCGACAAGATCGAACACTTTAAGTCGTCCCTTGCGACCGGCCGGCTGTTGAAGGTCGCGAACAAAAACCGCGGCCAGATCCGTCGGGGGAACGACGAGTTCACACGTATCGCCTCGCCGTTCGACGCGAACCGATTCGTTGGCGCGCAAAACTCGTCCGGCATCGCCGGCTGCTCCCGGGCGGTCAACCCCTTGTACGCGAACGGTTCCCTGAAATACGTAAGACGTGGTGCCGCCGCGATCATCGACTTCGACGCCAAACTCGGTGCCCAGGTCGGTGACGATCGCCGTGGGAGTTTCTATAGTGAATAGTGGGCAGTGGCTAGTGGATAGTGAAGGCGGAAGGCGGAGGGGGGAGGGCGGAGAATCGGGAACGTCAGACCGCAGATTTGCGATTTGAGATTCACCGGCTACTGGCCACTGACCACTTGTCACTTCCTCCGCCTTCCGCCTTCCGCCCTCCGCCTTTTTTTCAACCCGTGCCGTCAGTTTGCCGGCCGCCAGATATCCGCCGGTCGCCGAGTTGACTTCGTAATTCGCCGGTCCCTGCAAAATCACCTTGGCGCCGGTGTCGTAGGTAATCTCCAACAACCCAGAGGCCAACGCATACTGACATCCCATAACGACCTCGCGGTCGGCGACGCTCGGTCCAGCCCAACGGCAATCGGCCATGCCGGTGATTCGGCCGACGGTCGATTGTTGATCGGGCGATGTTCGTTCCGACGGGGTTGTGGTTGACCTGCCGGCCACCGGCCTCGCAGGCGACACGTCGATAAGCGAGCCGATCAGACCCGCAATCGCGAAGACAATGCCCGCCGCAAAATAGGCGACCGGCCAGCTCGCCAGCGACCAGGTCGACGCTGCGTTGCTCGAAGGATCGTGGGACGAGGCCAAGGAAATGCCGGGCAATACTGATTCCCCCGTCTTCGAGATCTCGTTCGCCTCCCATTGCCGGAGGCACGAGCTGTCGGAGATCACGCGAACATAGACTCGGCAAGCCTCGTCATTGTCACGCAAGAGTTGATCCAATCGCACCATGTCGTCGGGCTGGGCATCTCCGCTGAGACACGCCATTGCGAGGCATGTCACCTCGTCCACAAGGCCGTCACGGTCGAGTTGAGGGGAGGTCATGGTTGGCCTCCTTCGCCGCGAGACTCTTCGACGCAGCGGTAGAGATCGCGCCGGATGCGCAAGATGGCCTTTCGCACCGAGCCGACTTTCCGGTCGTATTCATTGGCGACATCCCGGATCGACTCGCCCGCGGCGCAACAACGCAACAGCAATTCGCGCTGCCATTGCGTCAGTTTTTCGATGCACTTATTCAGCAGATGAAGCCGCGAGTCCATTTCGAGAGCGGTCTGCATCGCGACATTCGAGACGCGATCGAGAGAAGTCTGGCTGAGCTGAATTCGCGATCGCCCACGATGGCTGCGGAACGACAAGACCTCGTAATAGGCGATGGTGCATGCCCAGGCGCCAAAATCCTTCGCCGGGTCGTATTCCGAGAATTGCTCCCAGAGCCGGAGTTTCGTTTGTTGAACGATGTCTTCGGCATCGGTCCAGTTGGGGACCAGGGTCAGGACGTAATTCGTCAAACGCCGCTCGCACAACGCAAGCATTCGAACGAACTCCCGAGTCTGGATGTGCAAGTTTTCGGTCACGGACGCCACCGGCTTGCCGAAGGGTTTTTCTGGGCCGCAATTCGGAGTTTTCTCCGTCTACCTATATTAGACGGAAGTGGGACACGATCGCGAGAAAAGATCCGAGTTTCTGTTTGAAAAAGCCTGCCGCGGCCAGTGGTTTTCCCGAGGGACGTAGGTCCGGCAACGACCGCAAACTATTGTTTCCCAACACCTTGCGACGATCTGGCGGCATTTCGCTACAAAAAATGCGGCATCGGAGGAAAAAAATGAACGGATTACGCCGCCTCCCGGCACTAATTCCAATAGGAGGTGTGCGATGCGGCTTACTTTGCGAACGCTTTTGGCCTATCTGGACAATATCCTCGAGCCGAACGATGCGAAAGACATCGGGCAGAAGATCGAGGAGAGCGAATACGCGTCGAGTTTGGTCCATCGCATCCGCGACGTGATGCGCCGGCTGCGTCTCGGCGCGCCCGGACTGACCGACCACGGTCCGAAGCACGACCCGAACACCGTGGCCGAATATCTCGACAACACGCTCGGTTCGGAGGAAGTGACGGATTTCGAGAAGACGTGCCTCGAGAGCGACATCCAGTTGGCCGAGGTGAGCTCCTGCCACCAGATTCTGGCATTGGTCTTGGGCGAGCCCGCGGAAATCGATCCGGCAAGCCGCCAGCGGATGTACGAACTGAAGGACGCTCCGGCCGAGTCGAACGCGCCCGCGGCGCCGCTTGCCGGAGTACCCGCCGACGCGTCGGAATCGCAGCCCAGCCCGGCCGGCGATCGTTCGAGACGCAAACGCCGACCGCGGCCTACCGTTCCGGAGTATCTTCGCGAGCCGCAAAAACGCCGCCATTGGTTCGCCGTTACGGCGGTTGCCGTTTTGGTTGTTTGTTTCACCGGCGTCCTGCTGCTGGCCCTTGGCCAGTTCGAGCCGAACACCCCGATGGGCGATGTCTTGGTTCGATGGGGGCTGATCCATGCCCCGAATTCACGTGGTGAACTGGCCGCAACCCCGAAAGAGGACGTTGAACCGAATTCAGAGACGACGGAGGAGGAACGGGTGGTATCGCTTCCGGCAACGGCCGTGGAAAACCCGGAGAATGCCGGCAGCATCGTCGGAAACGCGCCGCTGGCGCCGCCGAACGAATCGCCGGAACCACGAGACATTGCGCCAACGCCCGACGATCTATTGGGCAAGTCATCCACGTCGCGGGAACTGCCCTCGTCGCCGTCGGGATCGCTGCCTGCCGAGGAGCTGACCGACGCCGGCAAGAAGCCTGCCGAGTCGATCGAACCAGCCGCAGAAGAACCGACTAGCGTACCGGACACAGCGGCGTCCATTGCGTCCGTCACGAAGACACCCGTCGTGACGGAAGGCACGGGTGCGGCAGAATCGCCCGACGAATCAGCAGCCCAACCGGCTGAACCTGCTCGACTTCCTCCGGAGCCACTCGGCCGGTTGATGTCGACCGGACAGGTCCTATTGATGAACGATCCCGCGAGCGGCTGGATGCGCGTGGCCGCCAATCAGATGCTCATGCCGCAACCCTTGCTGGCGTTGCCGACCTATCGGGCGAAAGTGACGCTTACGTTCGGGATCACTCTGGAGGTCCTCGGCGGATCCAAGATCGAACTGCTGCCGAGTGGGCCAAAGGAACTGCCCGGCGTTCGAGTGTTGTATGGTCGGGTCGTCATGATGCCGTTGGCGCAGCCGGGTTCGCGCATGCGAGTCGTTTTTGGCGACCGTAGCGGCGTCATCACGTTCCCCGACCCGGAATCGATCGCCGCACTGGATGTGCACCGTCTGCATGCCCCCGGTACGAATCCCGAAACAGGAATGGAACCTGTCGTCGCTAGTCTCTACACGAGCGCCGGCGACGTCGAATGGGAGGAAATCGGGGGCAAGGAGGGCGCGAAACCGATTCGTTTGACCGCTCCTCAGCGGCTTGCGTTCGACGGTCCGCTGACCTCGGAACCGGCCGCGTCGAAGGACTTGCCCGCCTGGATTGTCGCCGAACCGATCAAACCGCTGGATCGTCGCGCGTCGACGGCCATCGAACAATCGTTGCCGACGGACCGGTCTGCCCGGTTGGGGTTGTTGGAGTTGGCCTCGCGGCCACAGAAAGAAGTGCGTTGGCTCGCGACATGCTGCCTTGGGTATCTCGGACAATATGGCGACATGGTCGCGGTGCTCGATGATCCCGAGCACAAACTCGATTGGTCCGATTACGTCGAGCAGCTT
>JAEWUR010000283.1 GCA_023397045.1 Planctomycetota bacterium | reverse complement strand
CTGCGGCATGGAATTATAATAAAAAGCGGCGACATGATGTCCCAAATCAGCCTTGTGCCCTTTCATCTAATAGCCGAGGGAACGATTCTCGGAGCAGTCTCCTTCGCACATTGGAACAATTGTCATGTCGGCCGACAGCGACGCCCATTGCGACAATCGCACCGAAGAATTCCTGCGTCTGCTAAGCCGGCATGATCGCGCGCTATTTGGCTATATCTTGGCCCTGGTCCCTCGCTGGTCCGATGCCGACGACCTGGCTCAGGAGATGCGGATTCGGCTATGGCAACAATTCGACAAGTACCGGCCGGGAAGCGATTTCGGAGCTTGGGCCCGATCGATTGCCTACTACCTTGTCTTGGCCTACCGCGAAAAGGCGTCTCGCGACCGTTTGTGTTTTGGATTGCCGTTCATCGAGTCGGTGGCCGCTGAATTCGCGGCGTTTCCCGACCTTTTGATCATGAGACAAGAGGCACTGACGCGTTGCATGGAGAAACTCGCGCCTTCGAGAAGGGCGCTGATTGAGAGCTATTACGCCGGAGAGCAGACGCTCCATTCGATCGCACGGCAGATTGGCCGTTCATACGAAGCCACTCGCAAGGCCGTCTATCGCACGCAACTCGCCATCGCCGACTGCATCAAGGACGAGTTGGGAGAGAAGGAGGCCGGCGAATGAACTGGGTTGCCAGATCATCCGAACCAAGTCGAGAGCATGTCTACCGGCTCGCCAATAGCATGCTTTGCGGCGACATTACGGGATCCGAAGCCCACGAGCTCGAGTGTCTTGTGGCCAGCGACCCGACCGTCCGCCGCTGGTACATCGAGTTTATCTGCGACGCCACGAATATCCGCGCTTACAGCGCGTCGATGGAGCGCGTCGCGGACCCCGGCGTCCGTCCATCGTTTCCGTCAAACGCACGGTATCTTCCTATTGATTCTGAGCCGGAATCGACCGGCAACGATGCGCTCGTTCACACGCCTTTTCCAGCAGATCTTTTGGAAAACCCGTTTTCCAATACGGCCGGTTCGTTCTCGAGCTGGCCCCTGGCGTACCTGATTGCCACCGCGATCTTCGCGGTTGGCGCTCTCATTGGAACTTTCACTCACGTATCGCGACCCGTCGAAGTCGCGCATTCAACGTCGGCGGATTCGATGAATCGCGTCGCGGCAACGTCGGACGCCGCGTCCGTCGGCACCATGACCGGCATCTCTGACTGCAAATGGGCCGGAACAGATCGAGTTGCCCGTGAGGTCACTCTGGGGTCAACCTACAAGCTCGTCTCGGGTTTGGCGGAGATCACTTACAACACCGGAGCCAAGGTCATTCTTCAAGGCCCGGTAACCTTCGAAGTAGACTCCGGCAACGGTGGATATCTTTCGTCGGGCAAGTTGACAGCGCAGGTGGAGAAGAACAAAGTGGTCAGTGGCCAGTGGTCAGTGGTTAGTGAGAACAAGAGCACGTCCGCCCCCTCGCCTCTCGCCTCTCGCCCCTCGTCCCTCTTTATCATTAAAACGCCCACGGCCGTCATCACCGACCTCGGAACGGAGTTCGGCGTCGAAGTGGACCGGGATCGCCACACGCTGACGCACGTATTCCGCGGATCGGTCAAAGTGCAACGCGTTGACGATCGCGGTGATCTGCGTGGGGATGAACGGGTATTGCGCGAGAACGAGACGATCAAAGTCGACCGCCATGCTGAAAAATCGGATCTCGTCGTCTTGGGCTCCTTCACGCCGTCGGAATTCGTTCGCCGGCTGCCTGACGCCGTCGCGCGAGACGTCAAGACATTGGATCTCATCGATGTTGTGGCCGGGGGCGACGGTTTCTCCGGAAAACGCGGACGCGGCATCGATCCATCGACGGGTCGCATCGTCGAACAGCTATGGCAGCCCTCCGAGGACGCCCGGCCGCTGCCAAGCGACGGCCAGTATCAACGTGTGCCGGAGATACCCTTCGTTGACGGCGTGTTCATTCCGCCGAGCGGCGGTGCTCCCGTGCAAACCGACTCGGGCAATCATACCTACGCCGATTTTGGCAACAGCGACGGCCTGACGTGGCAATGCATTTGGGCCGGCGGCGCCATGCTGAACCCTCATTATTCCAGCAAAGTCGGCGAGATCGACTACGCGGCGGCGCCACACGGTGTTCTGCTGCTTCACGCAAACAACGCAATCACCTTCGACCTGGACGCGATCCGGAAGGCCCATCCCGATGATCGCATCGTGCGATTCCGGACCATGACGGCCAACACCGAACATTTTTCGCAAGAAGGCCATGTCTTTTTTGCAGATCTTTGGGTGCTGGTCGACGGCGAGGTGCGGTTCCGACGACGTCAGATCAACGGCTACAGCGGCGGCGTTCCGGCCTCCGTCCTGCTTAAAGAAAACGATCGTTTTTTAACCTTGGCGGGAACCGATGGCGGCAACGGAATCGGCGGCGATTTCATCGTCTTCGGCGATCCCTGCATCGAAATGACTCCTGCGTCGGACCGTAGAGGACCGGGGCACGAGGTGAATGATAGCCTACAACAGGATTCGACGCACGAGGCGAATCCCTAGCGAGAAAGCGATGTTTGCGTCTGCGAGACTGGGTAAAACAAGTCGGCGCGTTGCCGACGCCGGTTTGCAGTTGATTGGTTAGCATAAAGAAAGGGTTACTGCTATGTTGCGAACCTCATTGTCTGTGGTATTGGTAGCGATGTGGTCCATGATCTCCGTAACGGCTCAGGCCGACATCTCCGTTCCGCTCCTCTTGAATCAGAGTACCGGAGCCACGATTTTCGACGACAATTTTGATGCGGGAACCGACGACGCCGCGCCTGTTGCAACGGTCGGAACCTGGACGCTCAACTCCTACGCGCTCGTCGGAGGCAACACTATTGTGCGGAGCAGCGATTGGGGCGACGGAGGGCTCGGTCCGAACCAAGGCGCAAAGCAACTCGCTATGTGGGCCGGTAACTACCTGAACGCGTTCACGGCCGCTGGGACCGAGGCGAATAGCGGGGCCGAAGACACGGTTAAATTGGAACTGGCCTTCCGTCTAATAGCCGGGACCGAAGTCAATATCGTTCCTTTGAACGGCGAAACGGAATTGTACAAGATTGGAATCTGGGGCCCCGACGCGTCAGCAGCAAATCCGGCATTTGCCAACAACGCGATCACAGCAATCACGGCCGATGAGCAAAACTGGATTCAAACGGGTTTATCGCAGAATCCAAATGCATGGAACA
>JAEWUR010000277.1 GCA_023397045.1 Planctomycetota bacterium | reverse complement strand
GGCACCTACTCCTCCTCTTTCTCTTCCCCCTTTGAAAATCCCATCGGGGCCTTCTCGGGAATCAGCGAATCCGTCCTGAACAACGGCAGATACCGATAATACACTTCCAAAATCAGCGCGCTGAAACTGGTCGTCATCAACCGGCCGCCGTTCGGACTCCACTTGTCGACCGACGGCGAACTCGGATCCCAACTGCCGGTCGCGCATCCTTCCTTCACTTGCGTTTCGATCAGCGTCCGGCGCATCTTCCGATTCCACGTGTCCCAATCAGCGTCGGCAAAGTTGTGCATCACCAGCGTCGCGTAGTACCAGTAATATGTATCCCTCGCCTCATTGTCCGGCAAGTTCTCCAACAGTGTGGTTTTGCCTTCCAAAATGCTCGGATCTTTCGGATCGATGCCCATATACTGCCGCCCGAGCATTCCGACCGCGGTCATCGTCGGCGTAACTTGCTGATACGGCTGATAGGAATAAAGCCCCATGTGCTCGCCCCGAGCGACCGAATTCAGCCAGCGTTTGCCCTTGTCGAAAACCTCCGAATCGACGGGAATTCCCGCCATCTGCGCACTTTTCAGCGCCATGATTTGCCAGCCGAACACCGACGTGTCGCCGGCATCGCCCGGCAAATAACGCCAACCGCCGGTCGATTCGTTCTGCGCCCGCTGGACGAATGCAACGGCCAGCCGCGCGGCGCGTCCGACATGCTCGTCGCGTGACATGCCATAGGCCTCGCAGAGCGCGATCGTGGCCAATCCATGGGCGTACATCGGCTGCGGACACCCGCCAGCCAAGTCGCCGTCTTGTTTCTGCTGCTTGATTAGCCAGTTGAGTCCCTTCGCAACGGTCTGCTGATACGCACCCTTCGACTTGTGCGTCTGTCCGGCGGCCAGAAAGGGCAGCAATCCCATCGCGGTCGCTGCCGCGTCCGATTGCGACATGCCGGGCCCGGTGCAGATGTCGCCCTTGCACTGCGAGCGATAGTCGATGCTCCATTTACCCTGCTGCGTCTGATGCCGATAGAGCCAATTCAAGGCGGCCAAGACCGCGCGTTCCGACGCCCGAGTACCGCCGTACGCGCCAAGCATCGCGTCGCGATGTCCCTTGCCACGTTGCCCGAAACCTTCGCCGGCGCCACCCCAACCGGCATTCGTGCCGAGCCCTTTGCCCATGCCGACGCCGCCGCGTCCGGCAGGCCCAGGCAAATTGGCGACGCTGAATCCGCCAAGCCCGCCAAGATTCTGCCCCTTGGCGTCTGCCATGCCTCCGCCCGCCTCTTCGAAGTCGGGCGAGTCGTCATAATACCGCTCCGTCTGACCGCCGATCGGCTTAGCCTCGGTCCAGGTGAACATCTCCGGTTTCAATTCGGTCGGCTCCAGCGGCGCGTCGCCAACCTCGAATCGAGCGACCGGCGGCGGTTCGGCCGGCCCCTCCTCGACCGCCTCGAACGTCGGAACGTCCTGATTCACCAGTCCGATCGCCGACGGAATGGCCATCGAGATCAGCGCCAGGCTAAACAACCCGACCGCATGCACCACGGTGCTCGTGACATACCAGAAACCGTCTTCGCGATACCAGCCGAACAGTCGCGACATCCACGCCAACGGGAGCGTCGCCCACCATCGCTTGCTCCATCGTTCGGGCGGCGCCGGCTTCCCCTTCTCGACCTTCGGAGGCAGCGGCGGCGGTGCGACGGGCACCTGAGCAATCACCGACCGCGCAGGCGTCGGCGGCGCAACGGCCTCATGGCCGGCGGGATGCCGAATCGGATCGATCTCCGTCGAGGAATCGGACGACATCGGTTCAAGGACCCCAAAAAACGCTATTCGATCCGTTTGCGCAAGGGCGCAAACCGGATCTTGTCGACAATCCGGACGATCGATTTCCTATCCTCGGCCACGTAGCCCGAGATCGACGTCAACACTTTGACCACATACTCGTATCGAAGGTTGTAATCGCAATCCAACTCGACCTCGGCGTTGCCGCCCGAACCGCCGGGTCCCCGGTCGAGGTTTGCGATCTCCTGCACGTTGGCCTGCAATTCCTTGAAACTCGTGAGCTTGCGCCGCCCCATCACGATCCCGGCCAAGTTGCCCTTGTGATCGGCGCGAAGCCGGATCTTGATCGGTGGAATCTGATCTTCGTCGGGCACGCCCTCTTGCGGCGCCGAAAGCGGCATCTTGATGCTGAAATCGCCTTCCGCCGAAAACAGCCGCAACGAGAGCATGAAAAAGATGATCAACTGAAACACAATGTCGATCATCGGCGTCATGTTCAGGCCGACAATTTCCGTTCGGTCGCCGTTGAAAAACTTCATGGTCGATCCCATCTGGCCCGGAGAACGAATTTCTCGAAACCCGTGTCCTGGCACATTCGGATCGCCTCCTGTACCTTTCCGGCCGGCACATTCTTGTCGGCGCGGATGACGATCGTCGCATTCTCCAGGTCTCGGCCCAACACCGTCTTGATCATATTCCGTTCGCGCCGCAACGGATCCTGCAGCTTCGAAATCGTCATCTGGTCGCCGCCGAAGATCGCCGTACCCGACGATAAGATCTGAATCGTGATCGGCGTTTCGAGCGCGCCCTCGACCGGCTTGGCGATCT
>JAEWUR010000161.1 GCA_023397045.1 Planctomycetota bacterium | reverse complement strand
TGCTGGAGAAGGTCCGCGAACTGGCCGGCGTTCGAAAACCTGCCGATCTCGCTCGACCGCAAATCGACGTCATCGGCAAGCTCAAGCGAAAGGGATACGCGATCGAGAAACTTGCGATCCGTCCGGAAGATGGAATCGAATTGCCGGCGTTGCTCTATCTCCCTGAGTCGACGGCGTCCGATCGCGTCGTGCTCTACGTGAATCAACAGGGCAAGGCGTCGGACGGCGGCGAGGGCGGACCGATCGAAAAACTCGTCAAAGACGGATCGACGGTTCTGGCCGTCGACGTCCGCGGCACAGGAGAAACGCAGGCCGACGACGGCGACGATCGGCTCTACAACGACGAATATCGGGATGCGTTCACCGCATACCTGCTGGGTCGATCATTCGTGGGAATGCGTACCGAGGATATTCTAGTGTGTGCGCGTTATCTGACGGACCGGTCGGCCAACGGTCGCCGGAGGGCAATCCATCTGGTCGCCATCGGCAACGTCGGCATCGCCGCGCTCCATGCGGCCGCGCTGGAGGAAGACTTGTTTGCGAAGATGACGTTATCCCAATCGCTCGGCTCCTGGTCGGAGGTCGTTCAGAGCGGGTTGAATCGACATCTCGCGACGCATGTCGTGCATGGCGCGTTGAAGTACTACGATCTTCCGGATCTAGCCGCGGTTGTCGGGGAAAGACTCGTTGTCGAACGGCCGGTCAACGCGGTGGGTGTCATCACAACTGACGAATGAGCCAGGCGACGCTACAAGGTGTTTCAACAAACAACTCGGCCGTTCACGGCAAATCGGCTCGCAACGTGACGATGCCCATGGCCGGCACGTCAATCGGGTCGGTTGCCGGCGAGCACGGTTCCTCGGCAAGATTGCTGAGCCAAACGGCTTGAGGTCGCACGTTCTCCCATAAGATCGCTGTCTTCGCGTCTTTTCCGGACGCTCCGAACAATCGCACGATCAAGGCCTTGCCATCGTTGCTCGGCTTGATCGATGCGACGACGATCTCGGGATTCTCAACTTTCAGCAGCGAACCTGCGTCGGGCGCCGGACCGCGAGCAGTGGCCGCGATCAGCGGCTGGCTGCACTCGACGCCGAACCGTTGCGCCGCGGTTGGATCGTAGGATGCGTGCGGTCGGATGCTATAGCGGAACGTGGTGGGGCCGTCCTGGTCGGCCCTATAGTTGGTGAACCAGTGATTGTTCATCACCCAGGAATAGAACGTCTGCGATGGCGCAATGCTGTCAAGCCACGATGCCGGATCGCGGGCCTCGCCCATGATGCTGGCCGTCATCGAACCGACCTCGACCAACGGTGCGTCCAGCGTTGCCCAGGTCACACCGTAGTCTGCGTTCGAGACATCGACCCAACGGCCCACCGTGAACCAGTTCTTGCACGCGCCCGGTAGCTGGTCCATCTCGGGTCGCACAACCGCCCAGGGCGTGTCCATTCGCATGACGCCCTCCGGGACATTGAATGCGAAGCCAAGATGCACGCCCTCTTTTTCGCGCACCGCGTTCTTGTCAATAATGTTGAGGATATCGACGCGATCGAGTCCGTCGATCACGCGTATTTCTCGGCTGAACTTCGTGCAACCGGGCGCATCCGACTCGATCGAGAGCGATGCCACGAGCGGACCGGATTCCTTCACCTTCACGGTCGCCGGACCTGCCTGCTGGGCCTCCTTCACACGATCGGCCAACACGTAATAGTAGCGGTTCAGCCCAACGTCCGACTTCATGTCGCTCAACTCCGCATCAAGCCCGGCAGACTTGAGACTCGTGATAGCGCCCGACGCCGGATCGACGTTCAACGACACCGCGGAACTGCCGAGTGCGTTGTTTTCCGCTTTGGCTTGGCCCGACGTCGGCGGACTGCCCGAGCCGATGCCATAGCGTTTTGCGCCCAGGCCCGGCACGTCGGTCGCGAGGAAGGCCAATTCGCCCGTCGAAAGCCGCTGCGAGGGAACGGCATTGCCGTCCGCGGCGGTAACGCGATCTCCGGCCGCGCTCATTTCTTTCGACAACACGACAAGATCGGTGCGAGGCCAAGCCGACGCGTTGAACACGTCGACGCTGCCGGCCACGTCGTTGCCTTTCCGGCGGTTGAGGACTGACGACAACAGGTCGCGCGATTTCGCATCGGCGTCGACGGCAAACGCTTGTTTGACGGCCCATTGTTCTTGGACGAACGGGGCGTCGGGCTCTGAAATGCTGTTATGGGCGCCCCAGGTGTGTTCATTGTAGAGGATCACGTCGCGCCACGCGTCGGAGAAATCACGCGCCGGATACTGCCGGGGACACAAAATGGCGGTTATCGCCTCGGCCTGCGCGAGCCGTTCGGCTGCGTTGCGGCTGACGGCCGTCTCACGCGCCGACGACCCGGCGCCGTCTTCCCAATAGGGTGTGAAATCGCCCGCAACAACCGGTATCTTGTCGCCGTATTGTTGCTCAAATGCCCTGAACAGCTCGCCCGTTGTGGCAATCACAAGCTTCGGCGACTCATATTTCTCATTCCAGGCCCGAACAGCGTCAGGCAAGCTATCGTCGGGCGGACCGTTGTCGCTGCCGATGGCCCAACGCATTTGGATGATGTCGTAGGGGTAGTCGGCCTGTTCCAATGCCTGCGGCCGTTCGAGTGCGAACCGCTCCAAACTCGAGGCCTGCCCTTCAATGAATCCCATGGCATAGCCGCGATAAGGAATCCAGCACAAAACCTTATTTCGACCGTCAGGCCCGAGCCAGTAAAACGGTTTGTCTTCCCATTCACTCATGGTGCGTCCGATCCGCGCGCACCAGTTCGGGCCGATCGAAAAATACTTCACGCCGGCCTGGGCCATCGCGCAGACGATTCCCCAGGTATGGCCGGGCACGTCGCTGATCATCGCCGAATCGACGGTTACCCCGAGGCGATTGCCGGCCGCAACGGCGCGATCGAACAATCGAAGCAATTCTTCCGGGCGGCAAAGCGCCGTAAGCTCATTGCCATAAAGGCCGTCAATCTCGACTTGCCCCGCGCGTATGGCGTCGGCAAGCCGCTGCCGTTTCTCGGGCGGTGCCTGTCGCAGGTAGCTGTCGACCGCCCAAAAAACCTCGGTGTTCCATTTGAAACGAGCCTCGGGCGGGTAGTCGGCCGTCTTGGCGCATAGGTCCAACGCCCGGTCGATGTTTCGCCACTGCAACGCCTCAACCTCCGATTGAACGTGCGTATAACCGATGTCCACATGCGAGTGCGGCAACAAGTAAATGACCCATTTCCGCTGCGGCTTCAGTCGGATATCGTGAGTTGCGACGGTTTGGCCCGCAACAGCCACCGCGACGGTCACCGTCTTTTCGGTCCCGACCGGATCGACATGAGCCGTCACCCAGGTCCGCCCCCAAGGCAAACTGACATCCTGCTGTTTCCGGCCGTCGACGAAGACAGCCGCGTCGACCGCCGTCGCGTAAGGGCTGTCGAGCTTGATGAGAAAGTCCTGCTGCCGCTTGCCGTCGCATCGTGAAATCAACGGCTGGGACCATGCCTCGATGGCAATCCCCTTGGGCGATGCCTCGGCCTCTTGTGCGGAATAAAAGGTGATTTCCGAGCCGCCCAGGCATTGGTGCTCGGTTGCCGCCTTCGTTGCACGCCATCGCGCCCGGCGCGCCGTGACGGGTTTCGGAAGCAAAAACGTCGTGGCGCCCAAACGTTCTCCGACGTGCGGGATCAATACCTTACCGATCGATTTTCCGTCGCCATCGAGGAATGTCAACTCGGCCTCAGTCACGGTGGCCACGTCATTGCGATCCACATGGCGATACGCGCCGATGGTCACCGGCTTACCGAAATCGAACTCGACCGACGTACCGACGCCTTTGTCCGCCGCGGCATATTCCGTCTCGGGCTGGCCATCGACCAGATTGGCGACCTGATAACGGCCTTCCGGCGTACTGTACTCCGCGGCGGCCGAGACGATGGTTGGCCGAGGCAGCGGCGATAGGCGTACGAACGGCGGTTCGGCGGCGCAGATCGCGAGCAATGGCCATAACGCGACGGCAATCCCGGCCAGCAATCTCGCGGTGGATGCCAGACGGCCAGACGCGATTCGGGGCAGGTCGGAAACGGAGGGAGTCGTCATGTCCAGATCTCCGGCGAGGAAGGGGGGGCGTGGGGCGATGCAACGCACGTCTCACATGGTTGCCATTTCCAGCATGATAACGTTTTCACGCAGGAATGGCAAGCCCCCTTTTTTCCGCGTCAGGGATCGCCCGAGATTGCCTTACGCAATGCGGAACCCAATCATCGCATTGGGCCATTCCGCATACAAAACCAGGGCCAACTTACGTCCCTGGTTGGCTGATCTGGAGGAAGGTTCCCTTCTTGTTGCTGACCATGATGTCGGGAGTGCCGTCGCCGTTCAGGTCAACAGTGGCGACTTGCGTGCCGACGCCGGAGTTGTCGTCAAGCTGGTGCGGCACGAAATGCACCGCGTTATCCTTATCTCGACGCACCTCGAACCAATAGAGCACGGCCGGCGCATCAGGCTCCACGTCGCCGGTCGGACCGTGTGCCCAAAACCGCTTGCCCGTCACAAGGTCTTTCACGCCGTCGCCGTTGATATCCGCCAGATCGAACGCGTGAAGTTGGCTAATGCGCAAGTCTCCCGAATTCAGATCGGGCTCTATCGGAAGAATGACCTGCTGTTGCCACGAAATCGCGCCCTTGTCGTCGCGTATTTGCTTGTACCAGACCAGCCCGTACAGATGGCAGTGCCACGCCGTGATCACATCGTTCAGACCGTCGCCATCGACATCGTCGACGAGCAACTGCGCCGCCGCATCGGCAAATTTGAAGGGATGCTTGATCCAAGGCTCGTTCGGCTGGAGTTCGGCGGGCTGTTCCCACCATCCTTCGGATTCGAGGAGATCGACCCGGCCGTCGCCGTTGATGTCGCCGAAGCCGACGCCATGGGTGTAGCGTTGGT